>JBOGDY010000338.1:0-3154 GCA_050742955.1 Actinomycetes bacterium
ACGACGGCGGCGAGCTGGGCGCCGGCCGCGCCAGTGAACGACCCCGGGTCGGCGACGAGCCTGTCGGGATCGGCGCGCGAAAGGCCAGCCGCGGGCCCCGGCTTCGTCGGCAGTCCAGAGGGCCGGAACCGCGACCCACGCCCCCCCGTGACCGATTCGGTGCATGATCGTTTGAGGGATCGGCGTAGGAAGCACTGTTGGAGGGATCTCGTGTCACAGCCCGGTCGCCCCGCCCTTTCGGTGCTCGTGTCGCTTGCCGTCATCGCCACGGCCCTGCTTGCCGTCGTCGCCGGTCCGGCCCGCGCGACGGGAGGTGATGGCGCGACGGCGGTGCGACTGCCCGCGCCGGTCACAGCCGCGCGCTCCGCCTCGCCGGTGCCCGTGCACACACCGGAGGATGCCGGTCCGGTGCCGGGCCTCTTAGCGTCCGAGATCCGCTGGACGCGCTGGAGCACCCTGGTTGTGTACGGCGGCACGACGGTGCTCGAGGGGCAGGTCGTCGTGGACGACGGCGCGGTGACGGGCGCGTCGGTTGAGGTGTTCGCCCGCCCGGCCGGCTCCTCGGCCTGGATGCACCTGGGCACCGTCGACTCCAGCACGGACGACGGTGTCTTCCGCTTGAACACGCACAAGCCCGCCTGGACAGCCGACTACCGCGTCGTCTACGAGGGCAACCTGCTGTATGCACGGTCCGAGGGCACTCGTCGCGTGCCAGTCGCCCGCAAGATCTCCAGCGGCCTGACATCGAACGGGGACGCCACGTTCACCTTCTTCGGCTCGGTGGCGCCCACCTATGCGGGGAAGACGGTGAGGCTGCAGCGCAAGACCTCCGCGTCCGGCTCCTGGTCGACCATCAGCTCGACGAGTACCTCGAGAACCAGCCGATGGTCGTTCCGCGTGGCCAGACCGTCCACGAGCGGCACTTACTACTACCGCGTCTACACGCCCTCGGACACCCGGTACGTCACGAGCCGCAGCAGTGCCTGGGCGATCCGCCGCGGCTGAAACCGTCCGACTGACTCGTTGCACCGCAACGGCTCGAGTGGGCGTACATCGGCGCCGGCGGCAAGAACGCAGCGATGAGGAGAACTACGGTGCGAAGTCCAGGACCGGTGAAGCCGCGGATGCTCCTCGGCGTTGGGGGCCGGGCAGCTGCTGAGGCCGGAGCAGAGGAGTCTGTTCGAGCAAGGCTGGTTCGATGATGTCGACACCATCACTGATCTGCGCGTTCGCGGCACGTCTTCGGAGCAGCCGCAATGGACTGGCCACAAGGCACCCCAGGAAGTGATGCACGTATCGGTGGAGTTCAACCTCCAATGGCGGTGGCTTCGCGACGATAGCTCGATGGATGAAGGGCCCACCACGTGGGGCTACGCGCTCGTCCGGGACGGCGCAGCGGACCCCTGGCGCATCTTCGACCAGGGCACCGGCTGAACCAGACCCGGCGCCTTGACCTCCCGATCGCGGCAACCGGGCCAGAAGGTAGGCCCGCGGGGCGGCATGGTGCGCGTGGTGATGGCGTCGGCCCAGTCGCCTTGGCGTTCGCTAGCGTCCCGGCTCATGAAGGCCACCAGCCTGCGCACCCACCGCCTCGAGCTTCGGCCGGTCCGGGACGAGGACGTCGACCGGATCCTGGAGTATCGCAACCTTCCGGAGGTCACCCGCTGGCTGCTGCGCACCGAGGTCGACCCTGCGTCGTTCCGGGTGGCGTGGCGGGCCGCGGCCGAGGACCCTGACGACCACAGCGTGGCGGTGGTCCTGGACGGTGTGGTGATCGGCACCGTGTCTCTGAACGTGGTCGATGGAATGGGCCAACCCGGCATGCCAACGCGGACCGAGGCCCAGCTCGGCTACATCTTCGACCCGGCGTACGCCGGCAAGGGTTACGCGACTGAGGCGGTAGCCGCGATGGTGGCGCATGCGTTCGGTCGGTTGGACGTTCGGAGGATCACTGCGGGTTGCTTCGCAGACAACGTCGCCTCGGTGCGGATCCTCGAGAAGGTCGGTATGTGGCGTGAGCAGCACGGCGTCTGCGACTCCTGGCACGCCGAGCTGGGCTGGGTGGACGGGTACACGTACGGCCTACTGGCGGAGAGCTGGCATGCTCGGACGACGCCATAGCGTCGGCGATGGCGACGAGCGCTGGCTCGCCGAAGGAGTTGCCCCCGGTGAAGGTCCCACGCCGCCGGATCCCCATGACGGGTCGTGGTCACCGAACCCCTGATGGGGAGCACGGCGACGTGAGTGAGTCGGTCATCAGTAAGCACGGACCGCGGCTACAGATGTTCGACTGGTGTGGCCGCCCTGCATTGCTATGCAGGGCGGCCAGGCGAAGGTCCCACCAGGCGTGTCGAGCCGTACGTCGCCGGTGGCGAGCCGCCGCGTCACGAGGTGCCGCCCACCCAGCAGACCCATGGCCAGGGCGAGCAGGCAAGCACGGCCAGCCCGCCCATCCGCGCCGCGTCGAGCACGGCGTCGGTCCGGCCGAAGACGTCCACCTGTGTCTGCTCCGCCACGACCCGCGGCGCTCGCGCGAAGACGCGCACGACATCGGGCGCATCGACGGCCGTGCCGTAGGACCGAGCCGGCACCCGTACGCGTCGCCTCGTCGAAGCGCATACCGAGCCTCGTGGCAACCGTCACCTCGGATCGGACGGATACCGGGAGTCCGCGCTGGGCTCGGCCGAGCACCCGCTCGCTGTGGCCGGCGCCGTAGCATTCGGCCGTACCGAACAGCCGCAACCCGCCGTCGACGGATGCATGGACGGCCCGCACGCTCAGGTCGTCGTCGACCTCACCCGGTCACCGTGAGAGTCAGTGGCCCAGACCGGACCACTGCGTGCGAGAAACGGCAACCTTGTCAATTTCGTACTTCATGAAATGTGTTCCCCCCTGTACGTTCGTGAGCACGCTCGACGAATGTGGGGGTCCACCGCATGGCTACCGTTCGAAACCGTTTGTCACTTTCGTTCGCTCTGGTTGCGGGGCTGGCCACACTGGCGCTCACGGGGACTGCCGCGGCCGCCCCAGGGGGCTCAGACGGACCGCGCTACACCGCCGGTGCTCCGGGGGCGGGTGACGTCTACTTCCCGTTCGCCGGCAACGGCGGCTACGACGTTCGTCACTACGACCTCGACCTGACCTACTCGCCTCC
>JBOGDY010000339.1:0-3141 GCA_050742955.1 Actinomycetes bacterium
CACGATCGGCTGCAGGAGGCCGATCTCGCGGACCGAGTGCACCAGCTCGGCCATGGCCTCCTCCTCGAAGACCTGCCGGGGCTGACGAGGGTTGGGCGTGATGGCCCCGACCGGGATCTCGGCGAAGGTCGCGCCGGCGACGGGCGCCGGTCCGGTCCCGTCGGTCCCGGCCGCCGCCGGCTCCCGGGTCGGGTCCTGGGCACCGCCGTCCGCCCGGTCCGTGGTTCCGGGACGCTCCGGGATGAGCACGTCAACGGGTGACGACCCGCCCGCGTCCCTGCCGGGAGCCGGTGGGATCAGGGCCCCCAGCCCTCGACCGAGTCCTCGCCGCCGATCGCTCACCGTGCCGCCTCCTCCGCCTCGCTGCGGGTCGCCCCGCGCAAGGCCATCTCACGCGCCGCCTCCAGGTAGGACAGCGCTCCGGTCGAACCGGGATCGTAGGTCATCACCGTCTGGCCGTAGCTGGGCGCCTCGGAGATGCGCACCGACCGGGGGATGGTGGTTCGCAGCACGGTCTGTACGAAGTGCGTCCGCACCTCGTCGGCGACCTGCGCGGCCAGCCGCGTGCGCGCGTCGTACATGGTGAGGAGCACCGTCGACACGTGCAGCGCCGGGTTGAGATGGGCCTTGACCAGTTCGATGTTGCGCAGCAGCTGGCCGACCCCCTCGAGGGCGTAGTACTCGCACTGGATCGGGATGAGCACCTCGGGAGCCGCCACCAGGGCGTTGACGGTGAGCAGCCCGAGGCTCGGCGGACAGTCGATGAGGACGTAGTCCAGTCGGTCGGCCTCCTGCTCGCCGCACCACCGCTCGTAGGCGGTCAGGGCGCGCTGCAACCGCGACTCGCGCGCGACGAGGGACACCAGCTCGATCTCGGCACCCGCCAGGTCGATGGTGGCCGGCACGCACCAGAGTCCCTCGATGCCCGGCACCGGCGCGATCACCTCGTCCAGGGGCCGGCTGTCGACCAGGACGTCGTAGACGGACGGCACGTCCGAGTGGTGCTCGACACCGAGGGCGGTGGAGGCGTTGCCCTGCGGGTCGAGGTCGATCACCAGGACCCGGGCGCCCTGCAGGGCCAACGCAGCCGCCAGGTTCACCGTGGTGGTGGTCTTGCCCACCCCGCCCTTCTGGTTGGCCACCGTGAGGAACCGGGTCTGGGCCGGTCGGGGCAGGGACTCGCCGAGCCGTCCGGCGAGCACCCGGACCGCCGTCTCCGCTGCCCGGGCGATCGGCGTGTCCTCGGTTTCACGTGAAACGGTGTCCACGACGGAGAACTCCTCTGCGGTCGGGACGTCACCGGGGACGGCACGCAGGGGTGCCAGCTCATCGGGTGACGGCATCGTGGTTTCACGTGAAACAGTCGACGGCGGCCGCGGGTCCGGCGGCCAGCCGAGTCCGGATCGGTCGGGGGAACGCTTCGGTGTCGGCGCGACGTCCTGCCCGGCACCCGGCCAGCCGAGACCCGGGGCGACCCGGACCTGCTGCTCCGCCGGCGCCATGGGCACCGCGATCGGCTGCGTCACACTGATCCCTTCCGTCGTCGGGACACGTCGCCCGGCCGAGCCGCCCGGGCGACCCGAACGACCGTCGTCGGCCGCTCCAGCAGACCCACTCCGTAGCGCTCGATCTGCCCGTCTCCGGCGCCGTATCGGCGCAGCGCCTCGGCCGCCTCTGCCAGCTCCACCTCGGCCCGGGAGCCCTTGAGTGCCAGCAGGCTACCGTCCGGGGACACCAGAGGCAGGGACCACCGCGCCAAGCGTTCCAACGGGGCGACGGCACGGGCGACGACCCGATCCACCGTCAGCTGACCGGCCAGGTCCTCGGCCCGACTCCTGACCACCGACACACCGGTGAGGCCCAGCTCGCCGAGGACCTCCTCGAGGAACGCCACCCGGCGCTGCGACGGCTCGACCAGTGTGATCGCCACGTCCGGCCGGACCAGCGCCAACGGGATACCGGGCAGCCCGGCCCCGCTGCCGACGTCACAGACCGAGCAGTCGGGAGGGAGAGCCTCGCCCACCACGGCACAGTTGAGCAGGTGGCGGTCCCAGATCCGGTCGGCCTCGCGCGGGCCGATGAGACCGCGCCCCACCCCGATGCTCGTGAGCAGCTCGGCGTACCGCTCGGCGCGGGAGAGAGCGGTGCCGAAGACCCGCTCTCGCACCGATGTTTCACGTGAAACGGCGGCCATCCCCGGTCGGCCGGTCAGGCCGGAAGGACGACCACGCGGCGCTCCGGCTCCTCGCCCTCGGACTCACTGCGCAGCCCGGCCGCGGCCACCGCGTCGTGGACGATCTTGCGCTCGAAGGGTGTCATGGGGTCGAGTCGGACCGGTTCGCCGGTGGACCGGGCCTGCTCCGCGGTGCTGCGGCCCAGCTCGCTGAGGACGGCTCGCCGCCCGGCGCGGTACCCGCCCACGTCGAGCATGAGCCGGCTGCGCTGACCCGTCGCGGTGTGCACCGCCAGCCGGGTCAGTTCTTGCAGGGCCTCCAGCACGACACCCTCCCGGCCGACCAGGTGGGAGAGGTCACCTCCCACCACGGACACGGCGGCGCGGTCGTTCTCCACGTCCATGTCGATGTCGCCGTCGAGGTCGGCGATGTCGAGCAGCTCCTCCAGGTAGTCGGCCGCGATCTCACCCTCGCGCTCCAGCGGGCTCGGCTGCGAGCCTCCCTCTGCGTCGGCTGTCGAGGCGGTGGCCGGTGCACCGTCGGGGTCGGTGCTCTCGGTCTCGGTCGGGTCGGTGGGCAGGCTCGGTGATGTCATCGTGCGACGTGTTCCCTCGGGTTCGTGGTCGGGACGGACGTGGGGTACTGAGGTGTACGAGATCAGGAGGCCGCCGGCTCGGCGCCGTCGCCCATCTCGTCGTCGGGCCCCTTGGGCGGTCGGCCCCCCGGACCCCCCGGAGGTGTTCCCGGCGTGGGTGGCTTTGCCCCTGGGCCCTGACGCTTTCCTCGCGGCGTCCGCTTGGGCTGCTGACGCTGCCGGGGCTTCGGGGGCGAAGGCGGCTCGGGGGTCGGCGCGCCGACGTCGGTGGCTGTGCCGTGCTTCTCGGCGCGCCGCTGGTGGCGCTCCTTGCGCCGTCGTTCCAGCGCCTCCGCGGCGGGGGAGCCCGGCGCGGGGTTGCGTCGGATCACG
>JBOGDY010000340.1:0-3120 GCA_050742955.1 Actinomycetes bacterium
CCACCCACGACCAACGACACCGACGGAGCCCTCCGATGACCACACTCGACGCCGCCGCGATCGCCACCCGCAGCACCGAGGCGCTGCCCTCCTCTCTGCGCGTGGGGGCCGCCCGCACGGCGCTGGAGCTGAAGACGTTCTTCCGGGAGAAGGACGCCGTTGTCTTCGTCTTCGCCTTCCCGGTGATCATGCTGGGGATCTTCGCCACGGTCTTCGGAGGCGACGGCGCTGCCTCGTTCGGCGACGGACCCGGTGTGCCCTTTCCGCAGTACTTCCTGCCGGGGATGCTGGCGGCGGGCGTCATGCTGTCGAGCTTCCAGTCCCTGGCCATCTCCATCGCGATCGAACGCGACGACGGCACCCTCAAGCGGCTGCGCGGCACCCCGATGCCGCCGCTGTCCTACTTCCTGGGCAAGATCGGCCTGGTCCTGCTGACCAGCCTGACCCAGATCGCCCTGCTGCTGGCCATGGCCGCTCTGGTCTTCGACGTGGTGCTGCCCACCGATCCCGCCCGGTGGATCACGTTCGGGTGGATCTTCGGGCTGGGTTCGGCAGCGGGCACGGTGCTGGGCATAGGGTTCTCGTCACTGCCCCGGTCCGGTCGCAGCGCGCCCGCGGTGGTCACGCCGGTCGTCCTGGTGCTCCAGTTCATCTCCGGCGTGTTCTTCGCCTTCAACGACCTCCCCACCTGGATGCAGCGGGTCGCCGACGTGTTCCCGTTGAAATGGATGGCCCAGGGCATGCGCTCGGTCTTCCTGCCGCCGGGGATGGAGGCCGACGAGGTGTCCGGCTCGTGGCAGCACGGCCCGACCGTGCTCGTGCTCACCGCGTGGCTCCTGGTGGGCCTGGTGCTGTGCCTGCGCACCTTCCGCTGGTCCCGGCGAGACGCCGGATGACCTCCGTCAAGAGGGGGGCTAGCAGCATCATGGTTCAGGTGAGCCCGACCTCCCCCGACCGGAAGCTGTCCGACTCGGGGTCGCAGGACGTCTGGGTCCGGACGATCATCGGCTGGCACGCTGCGTTCTGGCTGATGCTGGCCGTCGTCGCGCTGGTGCTCCTCATCCAGCCCGACGTCACGGCGACGACGACGTCCGTCGCGCTGGCTCTCCTTGCGGTGCTTGGGGCCGCGTACGCCGTGCTGGGTGCTCCAGCGGCGCGCAGCCGCAGTGTCCCCCGATCGCGTGCCTACCTCGCGGTCCTCGTGTCGGTAGTCGCGGGACTCGTAGCCCTCGACGCGAACGTCTCCTTCCTGCTGTTCCTGGCGTACCCGCAGGTCTGGTTCTTCTCCAACCGGCCGCGCGACGGTGTCGCCGGCACCGTGCTGCTCACGGCGGCGGTCGGGGTCGCGTTCGTGGTCGCCGTCGGGACCTCGGCCGATGCGGTGAGTGCGTTTGCCCTGTCGATGGGCGTCAGCTTGGTCTTCAGCCTGCTCATGGGATTGTGGATCGGCGGTGTCATCACCCAGAGCCGCCGCCGGGCCGACCTGATCCGCGAACTCGAGACCACCCGCGCCGAGCTCGCCGAAGCGCACCACGCGCAGGGCGTGATGGCCGAGCGGGAGCGGCTCGCCCGGGAGATCCACGACACCCTGGCGCAGGGCTTCACCAGCGTGGTGATGCTGGCGCAGGCCGCCCAGGCCCAGCTGCCGCGTGACCCTGATGCGGTGCCGGCCCAGCTCAGCGCGATCGAGCGCACAGCCAGGGAGAACCTCGCCGAGGCCCGTGCAGTCGTCGCGGCCTTCTCTCCGGTGGCCCTGGACGGCACCGACCTCGCGGGTGCGCTCCGTCGGCTGGCCGACCGGTTCTCCCGGGAGACCGGGGTCGACATCGACGTGGCCATCGCCCCCGAGGTCGAGCAGCACCGGCTCGCCCGCGACCGGGAGGTGGTGCTGCTGCGGGCGGCCCAGGAGGCGCTGGCCAACGTCCGCCGGCACGCCGGCGCCCGACGGGTGACCGTCCGGCTGTGGCTCGACGGCGGTGCCGCCCAGGTCGAGGTGAGCGACGACGGCAGCGGATTCGACCAGGACGCGGCACTGGGCTTCGGGCTGTCCGGGATGCGCGACCGGGTCGAGGACGTCGGCGGGGACATGGATGTGGTGACCGGACCCGGGCGCGGCACGCAGGTCCGGGTGCGCGTCCCGGCGGTCCCGGCGGTCCCGGCGCAGTCCACATGACCGACGCGGCCGCGATCCGGGTGCTGGTCGTCGACGACCATCCGGTGGTCCGGTCGGGGCTTGTCGCCCTGCTCGTCGTCGAGACCGACCTCGTGGTGGTCGGTGAGGCGTCCAACGGTGCGGAGGCGCTCACGTACGTGCGCTCGCTCGGGCCCGACGTGGTGCTGATGGACCTGCGGATGCCCGGCCTGGACGGCGCGGACGCCACCGCCCGGATCGTCGCCGAGCATCCGGCCACCCGGGTGCTCGTGCTGACCACCTTCGACACCGACGACGACATCCTGCGCGCCGTCGAGGCCGGCGCGAGCGGATACCTGCTCAAGGACGCGCACCGTGACGAGCTGTTGACCGCAATCCGGTCCGCGGCTCGTGGGGAGACGGTGCTGGCGCCTCCGGTCGCGGCACGGCTGATGGGCCGGATGCGCACCGGCACGGCGGACCAGCTGACACCGCGCGAGCTGCAGGTGCTGGCCGCGGTCGGCCGCGGCCTCAGCAACCCCGACATCGGCCGCGAGCTGTTCATCGGTGAGGCAACCGTCAAGACCCACCTGCTTCGGGTGTTCCAGAAGCTCGGCGTCGACGACCGCACCCGCGCCGTCACGGTCGCGATCGAACGAGGCATCCTGCCCTCACCCCGTCGGTAGGCGCGTCGCACGCGGTGCGATGCTTCACCCGATGCGACGCGACCGGCCGGTGCTCCTCTACGACGGCGACTGCGCGTTCTGCACGCGGTCCGTCCGGTGGATGCAGCGTCACATCCCCTACCGTCCCGACGTCGAGGCGTGGCAGCTGGCCGACCTGCCGTCGTTGGGCGTGACCGAGGCGGAGGCCAGGCACTCCGTGCTCTGGATCGAGCCCTCGGGCCGCGTCAGTCTCGGCGCCGCCGCGGTGGCGCGACTCCTTGTGGCGAGCGGAGGTCGCTGGGCGGTGCTCGGACGGCTGACGCT
>JBOGDY010000341.1:0-3115 GCA_050742955.1 Actinomycetes bacterium
GTCACCAGCTGCACCTCGGCGGCCGACAGGTCGATGTTGCTGGGCAGCAGGTCGACCCCGGGCACGTTCGTCTTCAGCACGATGTCCTCGACGCCGACGGCCCGGTCCATGATCAGGTTGTAGACGCTGCGCTCGATCTCGTAGGGGTTGACGCCCAGCCCGACCGACAGGGAGCCTTGCGGGTCGAAGTCGACGAGCAGCACCTTGCGGCCGTACTCGGCCAGCGACGCACCCAGGTTGATCGTGGTGGTCGTCTTGCCGACGCCGCCCTTCTGGTTGCACATCGCGATCACCCGGGCCGGGCCGTGCGCCTCGCGCGTGGCCGGCTCCGGCAGCAGCGGCATCGGGCGGCCGGTCGGGCCGATCGGTCGGTTGCTGGTCGCGGCTGCGGGAGCGGCCGGGGCCGCCGCGGTCGCCGCGGCGGGCAGCTCGACCTGGGGAACGGGGGGTGAGCTCCGCTCGACGGCGCTTCCCGCGTCGTCGTCCGGGTGGTCGAGCATCTCGAACGGTTGGGTGCTCACGAGGCCGTTCTCCGTCCTTTGTCGACTCGTCGGCCTATCGCCGTACCGACTGCACCGACCATAGGTAGCGACCCGAGCGGGATCACGACGCCACGCCGGGGCCTGCGCTGCTTTCCGTGATCGTGAAGATCAGGGCGAGGTCAGCGGGCGCGGGGGTGAGCGGTGGCGTAGACCTCGCGCAGCCGGTCGACCGTCACCAGCGTGTAGACCTGGGTGGTGGTCACGCTGGCGTGACCGAGCAGCTCCTGCACGACCCGCACGTCGGCGCCGCCGTCGAGCAGATGCGTCGCGAACGAGTGCCGCAGGGTGTGCGGCGAGATCTTGCGCCGGATGCCGGCCCGTTCGGCCGCTGCCCGCAGCACGGTCCAGGCACTCTGCCGGGAGAGGCGGCCGCCGCGTGCGTTGAGGAACAGCGCCGGCGAGACCGACCCGGTGGCCGCGGCGGCGAGCACCGGCCGGGCCCGGACCAGGTAGGCCTCGACCGCCTCGCGGGCGTAGGAGCCGACGGGGACCACGCGCTGCTTGCCGCCCTTGCCGAGCAGCCGCACGGTGCCAGCGGCCACCTGCCCGAGGTCGAGCTCGTCGACGTCGAGGCCGACGGCCTCGGAGATGCGGGCGCCGCAGCCGTAGAGCAGCTCGAGCAGCGCCCGGTCGCGCACCGCGCGGGGCGTCTCGTCGACCGCCGCGGCCTTCAGCAGCGCCTCGACCTCCTCGACGGTGATCGCCTTGGGCAGCCGCTTGGGCGGCGCCGGGGGCCGCACCGCACGGGCGGGGTCGGTGGCGGTGACACCTTCGCGGAGCAGGAAGCGGTGGAACCCGCGGACGGCCACGACGGCCCGGGCTGCGGAGTTCGCGGCCAGCGGCGGGTGCTCCTCGTCGCCCTCGCGCAGCGCCACCAGGAACGCGGAGACGTCCCCCTCAGCAACGGCGTCGGGCGCCCCGACCCCGCGTCCGAGCAGATGGCCGACGTAGCGCCGCAGGTCGCGGCGGTAGGACGCCAGCGTGTTGTCGGCCAGCCCGCGCTCGACCGTGAGGTGGTCCAGGTAGGCCCGGAGGGCACCCCGGATCGGCGCCGCATCCACCGGCGGGGCGTCGGCCACGCTCAGCGCAGCACCTCGTCGAGCGGGAGGACCTCGGCGCCGTGCGCCTCCGCCACCGGCCCGTAGGTGATGTGCCCGGCGTGGGTGTTGAGGCCGAGCGCGAGTGCGTGGTCAGCGCGCAGCGCGTCACGCCACCCGCGGTTGGCCAGCTCCACGGCGTACGGGAGGGTGACGTTGGTCAGCGCGTAGGTCGAGGTGTGCGGCACCGCGCCGGGCATGTTCGCGACGCAGTAGAAGACCGACTCGTGCACCGGGTAGGTGGGGTCGGCGTGCGTGGTGGGCCGTGAGTCCTCGAAGCAGCCGCCCTGGTCGATGGAGATGTCGACCAGCACCGACCCCGGTCGCATGCGGGACACGAGCTCGTTGGTGACGAGCGTCGGCGCCTTCGCGCCCGGCACCAGCACGGCACCGATGACCATGTCGGCGTCGAGGCAGGCTCGCTCGATCTCGTAGACGTTCGACGCGACCGTCTGGAGGTGCCCCTGGTAGATGCGGTCGGCCTGCCGCAGCCGATCGATGTTCTTGTCGAGCAGGAGCACCTCCGCCTGCATGCCGAGCGCGATGGCGGCGGCGTTCATGCCGGACACGCCCGCACCGATGACGACGACCTTGGCGGCGTAGACCCCGGACACGCCGCCCATCAGGATGCCGCGGCCGCCCTCGGCCCTCAGCAACGTGTGGGCCCCGACCTGGGGAGCGAGCCGGCCGGCCACCTCGGACATCGGGGCCAGCAGCGGCAGCGACCGGTCGGGCAGCTCGACGGTCTCGTAGGCGATGGCGGTGACCCCGCGGTCGATCAGCGCGTCGGTGCAGGACTTGGAGGCCGCGAGGTGCAGGTAGGTGAAGAGCGTCTGACCGTCCCGCATCCGGCCGTGCTCCTCCTCGATCGGCTCCTTGACCTTGAGGATCAGGTCACCGGTGCCCCAGACGTCGTCGGCCGTGGCGAGGATGGTCGCGCCCGCCGCCTCGAAGTCCTCGTTGGGGATCGAGGAGCCGACGCCGGCGTCCCGCTGCAGGTAGACGTCGTGGCCGTGCCGCACGAGCTCGTGCACGCCGGCGGGCGTGATGGCCACGCGGTACTCGTGGTTCTTGACCTCGGATGGGATGCCGACCTTCACGGCAATCAACGTCCTTCGCGTCCGGTCGGGGGCGACGCGGACGCCGTCGCCCGCTCGTCACCGCCTCCCCGCGCTGCAGGGAGCGGCGAGCGGAGTCTAGTGGCCCCGGGATCGGGGAAGTCGAGGGTCATGAAGCTCTACGCCGACCGACCGCTGCGCGCCACCAACCAGCTCCTGGGCGACGGCCTCGTCGCCGTCTGGGTCGTCGTGTGGGTGGTGATCGCCCGTCGGGTGCAGGAGCTGGTCCTCGGGCTGCAGGGGCCGGGCCGGGAGGCGGAGGAGGCCGGCCGCGGCCTGGAGCACGGCCTGGGCAGCGCCGCCGGCAACGTCGACGAGGTGCCGCTGGCCGGCGACGCGCTGCGCGACCCGCTCGACG
>JBOGDY010000342.1:0-3113 GCA_050742955.1 Actinomycetes bacterium
GACAACACGTTCGCCTCGCCCTACCTGCAGCAGCCGATCGCCCTCGGCGCCGACGCCGTCGTGCACTCCACGACGAAGTACATGGGCGGGCACTCCGACGTTGTCGGTGGCGCGCTGGTGCTCGCCGATGCCGACCTGGGCGAGCAGGTGGCCTACCACCAGAACGCGATGGGTGCGGTGGCCGGACCGTTCGACTCCTGGCTGGTGCTGCGCGGCATCAAGACGCTGGGCGTGCGCATGGACCGGCACTGCGCCAACGCCGAGCGAGTGGTCGAGATGCTGACCTCCCACCCGAAGGTCTCGTCCGTGCTCTACCCGGGGCTGCCGTCCCATCCGGGCCACGAGCTGGCCGCCAAACAGATGAAGGCGTTCGGCGGGATGGTCTCGTTCCGTGTCGACGGGGGTCAGGACGAGGCGGTCGCGATCTGCAACCGGGCGTCGTTGTTCACCCTCGGCGAGTCGCTCGGCGGCGTCGAGTCGCTGATCGAGCACCCCGGCCTGATGACGCACGCATCGGTGGCGGGGTCGCCGCTGGAGGTGCCGGCCGACCTGGTGCGCCTCTCAGTCGGCATCGAGTCCGTCGACGACCTGCTCGAGGACCTCGCCCAGGCGCTGGGGTGAGTCGTCCGGTCGTCTGCGTCGACTTCGGGTCGACGTTCACCAAGACGGCGCTCGTCGACGTCGACGACGGCACGCTGCTCGCAGCCGCGTCCCACCCGACGACCGTCGCGACCGACGTGATGGACGGCTACGACGCCTGCCGGGCGGCGCTCGGTGTCGGGGCGGAGGTGCCGGCGCTGGCGTGCTCGAGCGCCGGCGGTGGGCTGCGGCTCGCGGTCGCCGGCTATGAGCGCGTGATCACCGCCGAGGCGGGCTACCGCGTCGGGCTCTCCGCGGGCGCCCGCGTGGTGCACGTCGCGAACGGGTCGATGGACCGGGCCGCGGTCGATGCTCTCGCGACCGCACGTCCCGACGTCGTGCTGCTCGTCGGTGGCACCGACGGGGGGAACGGCGAGGTGCTGCTGCACAACGCGCGCCGGCTGGCGTCGTCGCGGCTGCGGGTGCCCGTCGTGGTCGCCGGGAACGTGGCGGCTCGCGACGAGGTCTGTACGGTGCTGAGGGACGGCGGCAAGGACGTCACGGCCACCGCGAACGTGCTGCCCGTCATCGGCCGGCTCGACCCGGCCCCGGCGAGGTCGGCGATCCGCGAGGTGTTCATCCGGCACGTCATCGGCGGTAAGGGGCTGTCGGCGCGGGCCGACTTCCCGGCGATGGTCCGGGCGGCCACGCCCGATGCGGTGCTGTCGGGGGTCGAGCTGCTGGCCGACGGTGCCAGTCCGGTGCCGGGAGCCGGTGACGTGCTGGTCGTGGACGTCGGCGGCGCGACCACCGACGTCTACTCGGTCGTCACGCCTGTCGGCGAGGACGCGCAGCTGCGGCGCGAGGCGGTCGAGGTGATGTGGCGCAGCCGCACCGTCGAGGGCGATCTCGGCGTGCGGTGGAACGCGCCGGGCGTTGTCGAGGCCGCGGTGACCGAGAGGCTGCTCGGCGACGACGAGGGTGCCGCGTTGCGCTGCGCCGCGCAGCAACGGGCCGACGACCCGTCGTACATCCCTCTGGACGACGCCTCGCGTGACGTCGACGCGCGCCTGGCCGAGCTGGCGACCACCGTGGCGCTGCGCCGGCACGGGCGCGGTGGCAAGGACCTGCGCGATGTCCGGGTCGTCGTCGGCTCGGGTGGGGTGCTGCGGCACGCGTCCCCGGACCGGCGCGCTCGCGTGCTCGCGCCCGCGACCCGTGACCTGGCCGGCGGGTGGCCGCTGCCGGAGCGGGCGCGGACGGCCGTGGACGCGAACTACGTGCTGGCGGCGGCCGGCCTGCTGGCCCGCGACCACCGCGAGGCGGCGGCCCGACTGGTGCGCGGGCTGTGACGACCACGGCGGCCGGGACCGCGGACCGGGTGCGTGCCGGTGACCTGTCGCCGGTGGCGACCGTGCGGGCATCGCTGGAGACGATCGCCGAGCGCGACCCGGAGATCGGTGCCTTCCAGGTGGTGCGCGGTGAGCGGGCGCTCGCGGAGGCGGCTGAGGTCTCGCGCCGGCCCGACCTCGGCGCCCTCCCGCTGGCCGGGGTCCCGGTCGCGGTGAAGGACAACATCCCGGTGGCCGGCGAGCCGATGCGCGACGGGTCGGCGGCCACGTCGTCGCGGCCGTCCATCGGCGACCACGAGGTGGTCCGCCGGCTGCGTGCCGCGGGAGCGGTCGTGGTCGGGCTGACCCGGGTGCCGGAGCTGTGCGTCTTCGGCGCGACCGACGGCTTCTGGGGCGTGACCCGCAACCCGTGGGACCTCGGGCGCAGCCCCGGCGGGTCGTCGGGGGGCAGCGCGGCGGCGGTGGCCGCGGGCATGGTGCCGGCGGCGCACGGCAACGACGGGCTCGGGTCGATCCGCATACCGGCCGCGTGCTGCGGGCTGGTCGGGCTGAAGCCGGGCACCGGTGTGGTGCCGGCGGGGATCTCGCCGGGCGACTGGCACTCGATGTCCGAGAACGGTGCGCTGGCCACGACCGTCGCGGACCTGGGGTTGATGCTGTCGGTGATGTCGGGTCGTCGCGGCCTCGCCGCTACTGCCGTGCCGGACGGGCCGTTGCGCGTCGCTGTGTCGCTGCGGCCGCCGGTCCCGGGTGTCGGCCTGGACCCGGCCTACCGCGGCGCGACAGAGGGGGTGGCGGCCGCGCTCGAGTCGGCCGGCCACCACGTCGCCGTCGCCGAGGTGCCGCGGCCGGTCTCGGCGGGCGTCGCCCTCCTGCTGCGATGGTTCGCCGGCACCCTCGCCGACGCCGAGCGGCTGGAGCGCGCGCGACTGGAGCGTCGCATCCGGGTGCACGCACGGGTCGGGACGGTCGCGCGCCCGCTCGTACGTCCCGCGCAGCGCGAGCGGTGGCGCGCCACGGCGAGTTCGTTCCTCGCCCCGTACGACGTGCTGCTGACGCCTGCCCTGGCGCAGCGCCCGCTGCCCGCCGACGAGTGGTCGCAGCGCGGCTGGGCCGCCAACGTGCTGGCCGACACCCGTTACGCACCCTTCGCCGCTCCGTGGAACCTGGCGGGGTTCCCGG
>JBOGDY010000343.1:0-3103 GCA_050742955.1 Actinomycetes bacterium
CGCCTCGGGGACGATCACCTGCATCTTGAGCTGCCACAGCGCACCGGACCTCCAGCGCGTGACGGGCGCCGGCTTCCCCACCGGCAGCACTCCAGTCGCACGCGCTCTTGTCACAGGGTAGGTGCGGCTGAGCCTGGTGGGAAAGGGGATGCGCGTCTGTCACCCGGTTGGTCCCGATAACAGCCCTTGCTGCCCGTCGCTCCACCCGCCCATGCCCCGGCAGCAGGGACAGCGGCCAGGCGTCAGACGGGGACGACCCGCCAGGCGTCCACTTCCTCCGGCTCGACCGGCACGCTCCACAGGAAGCCCTGGGCCAGGTCGCAACCCAGCTCGCGCAGGGCCGTGCGCGTGTCGTCGTCCTCGACACCCTCGGCCACGACATCGAGGCCGAGGCTCCGGCCCAGGGCGACCGTCGAGGTGACGATGACCCGGTCGCGGTCGTTGGTCGTGAGGTTCGACACGAACGAGCGGTCCACCTTGAGCTCGTCCAGCGGCAGCCTCTTGAGGTAGGCCAGCGACGAGTAGCCGGTGCCGAAGTCGTCGATGGACAGCCGGACCCCCGCCTCGTGCAGCCGCGTCAGCACTTCCAGCGCCCGCTGCGGGTCTTCCATGATCGTGGTCTCGGTGATCTCCAGGCAGAGCAGCTCCGCGGGCAGCCCGTGCTCCTCGATCAGGTCGAGCACCCGGTCGGGGAACTCGACGGACCGCAGGCTGCGGGTCGAGACGTTCACCGACACGACGAGCGGCGTGCCCTCGGCCCGCCATCGGCTGGCCTGGGTCACCGCCATCCGCAGGACCTCGTCGGTGAGGCTGTGGATCAGGCCGGTGCGCTCGGCGACCGGGATGAACTCCAGCGGCCCGAGGATCCCTCGTTGCGGGTGTACCCAGCGGACCAGGGCCTCGACGCCGGTGACCCGGCCGGTCTCGAGGTTCAGCTTCGGCTGGTAGCGCAGCACCAGCTCGCCGGTCTCGATCGCGATCCGCAGCTCCGCCAGCATCTGCAGGCGCTCGGTGCTGTGGTGGTCGTCGGCCGGGTCGTAGACGACGGTGCCGGAGTGGCTGCGCTTCGCGACGTACATGGCCACGTCCGCGTGCCGGAGCAGCGCATCGGCGTCGGCGGCGTCGGTCGGGTAGACGGCCACACCCATGCTGGCCTCCACCGCCAGCTGCAGCCCGCCCACGTCGAAGGGCGGTCGCAACGCCTCGCGCAGCCGCTCGGCGGCCACCAGCGCCCCGGCCTCGCCGTCGACACCGGCCAGCAGCACCGCGAACTCGTCGCCGCCGAGGCGGGCGACGGTGTCGGCGGCTCGGGCGGTGCCCCGCAGCCGGGCCGCGACCCGGCGGATCAGGTCGTCGCCGTGCTCGTGGCCGAGGGTGTCGTTGACCTCCTGGAACCGGTCGAGGTCGAGCACCACCAGCGCGACCGGGGCCTTCGCCCGGTCAGCGGCGCGCAGCGCCTGCCCGACCCGGTCCTGGAGCAGGGTGCGGTTGGGCAGCCCGGTCAGCGGGTCGTGAAGGGCCTGGTGGGCGGTCCGCTCGGCCTGCGAGCGCAGCTGGCGGGAGGCGCTGGCGACGGTGCGGAACAGGCCCAGCCACAGGACGAGCAGCCCCAGTCCGAGCAGCACCGTGGTGCGCAGCGCGTCGGCCTGGATCCGGTCCTGCACCGGTCCGTAGGGCAGGTACAGCTCGAAGGCACCCGCCGGCTCGTCCCGACCTTCGAACCGGATCGGCACGTAGACCTCGAGCAGCGAGCCGTGCCGTTCGAGCAGCGACCCGTTGTCGGACTCGCTGCTGCTGGCGATGAGCTCGGCCTCGACGACGCCCTCGAGCGCCTCGGCGAGCTCGTGCGACTCCGACGTCACCTGCTCCGGGGCGGCGGCCCCCTCCTGGTCGACGCTGAAGATCAGCCGGGAGTCCCGGTTCCAGATCTTCACCCGGGCGATCTCGGTGCGGCCGCTGCTGGCGCGCACCGCGCGCTCGAGGTCGGCGGCGACGTCCGCGGGCAGCCAGTCGACCCCCGTGGCGACGTCCGACTCGTCCAGCAGCGGCGCCACGCCGACGTTGGTGGCCAGCACCGCGGCGTCGGTGGCGGACTCGAGGCCGCGCCGCTCGACCATGCCGGACAGGACGTGCGCCAGCACGACACCGAGCAGCGCGGTCAGCAGCAGGCTGACGGCGGCGAACCGCACCAGCAGGCTGGGCCGGCGCATAGTCGGACCTCCCAGGCTCGACCGACCCTCATGTGGTCGGGAGTCCGGGGCGGGAGCGGGATCACCCGAACGGGTGTACGGGACCGGCGAGGCCGTGAGCGGGAAAGACCGCCCGCTGGGTGGCGACCACCGCCCGGTCCACGGCGTCCGCCGGGTCGTAGCCCGCCGACCAGTCCCGCCATGACGGGGTCGCGCCGTCGGTCATCCGTGCCGGTCCGGGGACGCCGAGCCGTTCGACGACGTGTGCCCGCCAGCCCTCCGGCACCTCGCTGGTCGGCGGCACCCGGTGCCCTGCGGCCTCGGCGATCAGGTGGGTCCAGACCCGCGGGACGACGTCGACCAGCTCGTAGCCCCCACCCCCCAGGGCGACCCAACGGCCGCCCGCGTGCCGGTGCGCGAGGTCGTGGATCGCCTCGTACGACGTGCGCTGCGCGTCCACGGTGAGGGCCAGGTGCGCGAGCGGGTCCAGCACGTGGCTGTCGCAGCCGTGCTGGCTCACCAGCACCTGCGGACGGAACTCCCCCAGCAGCGGGGGCACCACGGCGTGGAACGCCCGCAGCCACGGGCCGTCTCCGGTGCCCGGCGGCAGGGCCACGTTGACGGCGAACCCCTCGGCCCCCGGCCCGCCGGTGTCGCCCGCGAACCCGGTGCCGGGGAACAGGTAGCGACCGCTCTCGTGGATCGAGATCGTGAGCACCCGCGGGTCGTCCCAGAACGCCCGCTCCACGCCGTCCCCGTGGTGGACGTCGACGTCGACGTAGGCAACCCGGTCGGCACCTTGGTCGAGCAGCCAGGCGATGGCGACGGCCGGGTCGTTGTAGACGCAGAAGCCGCTGGCCGCCCCGGCCATCGCGTGGTGCAGGCCCCCGGCGACGTTCACGGCGTGCTCGGCC
>JBOGDY010000344.1:0-3099 GCA_050742955.1 Actinomycetes bacterium
GACCTGGAGCGCCGGGTCCGCGAGATGGTGCTTGCCCACACGCCGGTCCCGACGAAGCTGCAGCCGGTCCGGGTGAGCGCGGGTGGGGCGATGCTCGCACCCTGGGACTCCGGGACGCTGGAGACCTTGCTCGGCAAGGCCGACCAGGAGATGTGTCTCCGGCGGTCGCTGCGCCGCGAGGGGCCCTCGCCGAGCCCGCGCACGGCCGACGCCGAGTAGGCGGACCCCTCACTTTAGGGTGGGTGGCTCACGGACGGAGCTCCCACAGGATGACGGGTCGGATGTCGGTGCGCCACGGTCGCACCCGAGGCATCGCGATCGTCGTGCTGTGCGCCCTCCTCGGGGCACCGCTGCTGCTCATGCTGCTGGGTGCGCTGCGCCGGCCCGGGCTCCCGCCGCCCGACGGTTTCGACGTCTGGCCGGAACAGCCTCGCTGGCGCAACTTCGACGGCGCCGCGGCCGTCGTGCCCCTCGCCCGCCAGCTGGGCAACTCCCTCGTGATCGTCGGTGTGGCCGTGCCCGTGACGGTGCTGCTGGCATCGCTCGCCGGCTACGCCGCCGTGGTTGCCGGGCGACGCGCGAGGGTCGTGGTCGTGGCCGCGTCCGTCGCTGCCCTGCTGGTCCCGGCGAGCGCCCTGTGGGTGCCGCGGGTCGTGCTGCTCGAGACGCTGGGGCTCACCGACCGCACCGTCGTCGTCGCGTTTCCGGCCCTGATGGGCACGTCGCCGTTCCTGGTGCTGCTGTTCGCCCTCGCCTACGCACGGGTGCCGCGGGAGCTGTACGAGGCAGCCGCCGTCGAGGGCCTCTCGCCGTGGCGTACCTGGCGGACCGTCGCGGTGCCCCTGGCGAAGCCGGCCGCGTTCGCCGTGGCCATGCTCGCGTTCGTCTTCCACTGGTCGAACGTCATCGAACCCACGCTGTTGCTCGCCGACGAGCAGACGTGGCCACTGTCCCTCGGCGTGAGGTCGCTGGCGGCGCTGGAGCCCACGCTGTACCCGCTGTTCCTGGCGGGCGCGCTGATCGCCACGCTGCCCGCCGTGCTCGCGTTCCTGCTCGCCCAGCGGGCGCTGTTCCGAGGCACGGTCGGTGCATGACAGCGTCCACCGGGTCCCGCGTACGGGCCGCCGTGGCGGCGGCCCTCGTGCTGCCGTTGTCGGCGCTTGGAGCTTGTTCGGACTCGGAGGGCTCGTCGGGATCGGGTGCGGCGACCACGATCCGGGTCCAGGTGTCGGGGGAGCCCGAGGAGACCAAGGTCTACGAGTCGGTCGCCGCTGCCTTCGAGAAGGCCAACCCCGGCAAGCACGTTCAGGTCGTCGCGGTGCCCGAGAAGTCGGACCACCTGGCTCGGCTCACCACGTCCTTCGCGTCGGGCAACCCCCCGGACGTGTTCCTCGTCAACTTCCGCGAGTACACGCAGTTCGTGGCACGTGGATCGGTCGAGGCGGTGGGGCCCCGGCTCGAGAAGGCCGGCGTGGACCTCGCCGACTACTACGAGCAGCCGGTCGAGGCCTTCACCTACCGCGGCGCCCTGCAGTGCATGCCGCAGAACATCTCCTCGCTGGTGGTGTACGTCAACCGTCAGGTCTTCGCCGATGCCGGTGCCGCCGAGCCCGCGGCCGGATGGAGCTGGGACGACTTCGCGCGCACTGCAGCGCAGCTCACCCGCGGCGACGTCCGTGGCGCGGGCATCGACGCCAGCCTGATCCGGCTCGCACCGTTCGTGTGGTCGGCCGGCGGTGAGGTCGTCGACGATCTCGAGCAGCCGACGCGGCTGACCCTCGACGAGCCCCGGGCGCGTGAGGCGGTGTCCGACATCGTCGAGCTGGTGCGGTCCGGTGCGGTCCCGACCGAGGAGGAGATCGCCGCGCAGGACCTGCAGACCAGGTTCGTCACCGGCAAGCTCGGCATGCTGCTCTCGTCACGGCGCGAGGTGCCGGCGCTGCGCGAGGTCGACGGTCTCGACTTCGACGTCGCGCCGGTGCCGGTCCGTGACCGGCCCGCGACGATCCTGCACTCGGACGCCTACTGCATGGCCCGCGGCTCGGAGGCCGAGGACCTCGCCACCGAGTTCATCGCCTTCGCCACGGCCGAGCGGGGCCAGACGCTGACGGCGCTCGGTGGCCGGACCGTGCCGTCGCTGAAGTCCGTGGCCGCGTCGCCCGCGTTCCTGAGGCCCGACCAGCTGCCCCGCCACAGCCAGGTGTTCCTCGACGGCATCCCGGCCATTCGGCGGACACCGGTGATCCCGCAGTGGCCGGAGATCGAGGACGTCGCCGAGGAGCAGATGACACGCGCCTTCTACGAGCCCGGCGCGTCGCTGGACGAGGTCCTTGCCGAGCTCGACCGCAGGACGCGACCGATCTTCGCCCGCGGGCAGTGAGCCTCGAGGTCGCGGGGGCGCGCAAGGAGTTCCGGCGCAGACGGTCCGAGGCGGTCGTCGCCCTCGGTGGCGTCGACCTGTGCGTGGACGTCGGTGAGCTGGTGGCGTTGGTCGGACCCTCGGGCTCGGGTAAGACGACTCTGTTGCGGGCGGTGGCCGGTCTGGAGCCGTTGGACGCCGGCACTGTGACCGTGGCCGGCCGGGACGTGACGGCCGACCCGGCCGGCGAGCGCGACGTCGCTCTGGTGTTCCAGGACCTCGCGCTGTTCCCTCACCTCTCCGTGGCGGACAACGTCGGCTTCGGCGCCCTGGCCCGGGGCGGTGCCCGAGACGTGGTCCGGGACGGGGTGGCGCGGTCGGCGGCGACGCTGGGCATCGACCACCTCCTCGACCGGCGGCCGGGCGAGCTCTCGGGCGGCGAGCGGCAGCGGGTGGCGCTCGCCCGGGCACTGCTGCGCGAGCCGTCCCTGTTCCTGCTCGACGAGCCGCTGTCCAGCCTCGACGCCGAGCTGCGGGTGCGGATGCGCGAGGAGGTCCGGGACCTGCAGCGCCGCACCGGGGTCGGCATGCTGCACGTCACGCACGACCAGACCGAGGCGATGGCGATCGCGGACCGGATCGTCGTGCTGCGTGCCGGTCGGGTCGAGCAGGCCGGCCCGCCGGCCGAGCTGTGGGCCCGGCCCGACAACGTGTTCGTGGCCGGCTTCCTGGGCGGGGTG
>JBOGDY010000345.1:0-3089 GCA_050742955.1 Actinomycetes bacterium
GGCATGAGCAGATCCACACGTGGGGCAGCGCGAACCTGCTGCAGACCCTGTTCCGCGAGGCCCTGGTCGACCAGGTGAACCTGTGGGTGTGTCCGGTTGTGATCGGGCAGGGCAAGAAGCTCTTTCCTGAAGGCACGGCCGCCACCCGGTTCGAGCAGGCCGAGCCGCCGAAGTCGTATCCCGGAGGGGTGATGCTGCTGCGCTACCGGCGCCTCGAGGGCCCCCCGGAGACGGTGACCGAGGCCGTCAACGCTGCGGACTAACCTAGGACGGCGCTCGGTCTCGGTCCTGCCCCAACGAAGGTAGTCAGCGGTTACGTCCAGTGCTGTGATGGAGATAACGCCTCGCGTTCCCGCGATGCACCCGACTTGTGTCGGGAGGTTAGCCAAGTGACCGGATACGCCCTCGCGTACCGCCTCGGGTTCACTCCGTGGGAGCGTTATGGAAGGGCGGCGGCGGCAAGTATCCGGGTCCTCCTGGACCGGGAGGAGGCGGAGCGGTCGCGTCCGCTCGGGCGGGCGATCGATCTTGGCTGCGGCCGTGGCCAGTACACCCCTGAACTGGCGAGGCGGGGTTGGGAGGCCGTGGGCGTCGACAACGTCCCCGCGCGCGATCAACGCGGCGAACCGCAAGGCCGTCGACGGCGCCACGTTTGTAGTGGGCGATGTGACAGACCTCCTACGTGCGGACCTGGGCATGTTCGACTTCTTCTTCGACGTCGGCTGCTTCCAGGGCCTCAGCACCAAGCAGCGTCTCGCTGAGGGTCGGGGTGTCTCTGCGCTTGCCAGCCCGGGTGCGACGCTGCTGATGCTCGCCTTCGGGCCGACCCGCATCCGTTCGATCGTGGGTGGCGTGTCGCGGGCGGACGTTGAGGCCGCGTTCCCAGGCTGGGAGATGCTCTCGGTCGAGCCTGCGGAGACCAGGGGGCTGGGGTGGCCGCTGACGAAGACGGCGCCGCAGTGGTACCGGCTTCGCCGACAAGGCTAGACCGAGTAGCGGCTGCGACGATCCCGTTGTGGACTGAGAGGAGCTCCAGAAGCCGGCCGACGAGACGGCCGGGTCCTTCCGGCCCTCCTGGTGACCATCCCCGGGACGCCAGAGGGAAAGTACGTCGCGCGGCGGCGTTCGATGGCCCGGAGCTGCCAGTTGAAAGGGATGTTGGCTCGTTTGGCTTGGTTGTGAGGCCGACACAGGGCTTGTCCGTTCGCGACCGCCGTCTGGCCGCCTCGACTGTGTGGATGGACGTGGTCCGCTTCTAGGCCCTCGGTTCGTTTGCAGCGTCCGGTGAGCCATCCGTGGTGCTCGCAGCGGCCTCCTGCGCGCGACACGATGATCATCTTGTCTTGACGAGAGAACCGGCGAACGGGGTCGCGATGGTTGCCCGGATAGACGACGGCGTGGACCGTCCGAACAGCCGAGACAAACAGGAACAGCATGAGGCCGGCGAGAACCCATGGCGATGATGTCGCAGCCGTCCAGAACCCGTCCCACACGGCACCTAGAACCGTCTCCCTGGAAGTGGGGCTCGTCGGCGCAGGGGAAGCAGACGAAATCAGCACAGGAAGCAAGATCGGCAGGCACCGCGCCCGACTGGAGGCGCCACCTAGTGGCGGCGCCAAGGGCTCCTCGGGCCGACGGCGTAGCTCTCTGTTGACTCGCCTGCGGCGGATCCGGTTGTTCGCTGAGCGCTTTCCGACGCCGCGTCAGGTGCCGAGTGCGTCGAAGTAACCGTGGGCGACGTATTTCGGGACGACCATCGTCCAGGCGTCCGTTACCAGCTCGGTCATCTCATCGATGTCGAGGACCGCCATCCTCACGTCGACCCAGTTGTAGCGCATGTCCGCCACCCTCGGGAGCAGGAACTTGTGCGGTTCGCTCTCGACCAGTGCCGGGCGGTGCTCCTTGGGAAAGCCGAAGCCCATCAAGGTCTCGTCCCGGGAGAATGCCACGTAGACCAGCCGTTTGACCCGGAACTTCAGCCGATCGCGGATCAGGTGCTCCGTAGTTCCCGGCAGACTGAGGGCCACTCGTCGTACGTCGTCGACGGTCACCATGTTTGAAGAGTCTGCCAAGACCGCGTGCATCGCGGCGGATGCGGGTGTTAACCAGACAGATCCTGGATGGCCGGGAGCCTCTTGAACCGCCCCATGGCTCAGCCGGAGACCGGCCCTGCTGACGAGGATGTGCCACCGGTGCAACACTCCCGGAGAAGCGCCGGTACGCCGGACCAGAGGGGACGGGGATTTGATCGATGCCGTTCATAGACGACGATGGAGCGCCGATCACTAGCGTGGACCTGCGGCAGGTCGACCAGAAGCACTTCCAACTCATGAAGCCATTCCATTACGTGGAGCCCGGCACCTCCTACCGGATCACAATTCCCAAGCACGACATGGACCGGGATTGGCGAAACGGCAACTCCACAGACCTGGCGTCGGTCCCCACCGTGCTCCGTGGCCTCGTTGCCAGCTACGGACTGCACACCCGAGCCGCACTCATGCACGACTACCTGTGCGAGCAGGGCAAGATCGTTCCCGGGTCGTGGTGGAACGGGTTCAGGATGCGCCGTCAGGCGGACGAACTCTTCCGGGTCGCGTTGCAGGAATCCGCGGTACCAGGCATACGCCGTTGGCTCATGTGGGCCGCAGTCTCTTTCGGTCGATACCTCAGCCACGCGTGGGCGTTGGGCGTCCTGATGCTGCTGCAGATGCTCGTGTCTGTCGCAGCGGTCGGCGTCGTCGTGTTCGGCATGGCCGACGACTCGTGGTGGTTGGTGCTCCTCGGCCCATGCGTCGCCTCCATCCTGTGGTGGCGCGATGTGCGCGTGGTCGCCATCGGCTGCGTTGCCGCCCCCGTCTTGGTACCGCTCGTGGCGATCGGGATGGCCACTGCATTCGCCGTAGCGTGCCCATGGACGTACTGGTTCAGGAGCGGGTGGCGGTTCATTCGGAGGCGCGTGCTGCATCTGCCGCCGTCCTCTGCAGCCGCGAACTAGCACGCGATGCCGGGCTGCGAATGTTGACGCGGCGACGGCCGTGCGCGGCGTGTGGTTCAGGTCCCTGCGCCGCCCGGCTGTCCCTCGATAGTCG
>JBOGDY010000346.1:0-3078 GCA_050742955.1 Actinomycetes bacterium
GGCTCGGGGCGACCCGCGGCCGTGCCTGGCCGCGGTGCGGGTGGCCGCCGCGAGCCGGGGACGGGTCGTGTCCTGCACGGCCGGGGCGGGGTCGGTGCTCGTCGTGGCCGAGGTCGGCACCGGTCCGTCGCTGAACATGCCTCCGGCCCGGGCACGAGCCCGGGCCGGAGGCATGCGTTGACCAGGTCAGTGCGTCTCGCGTTGACGGTGCTGGCCCCCATCGGTGAGCGGGTCCCCGTCGGGCTGGTCGCCCCGCGCCCCGCCGCCGTTGGCGCCGATGGGCTGGGTGCTGTCGTGCCCGACGACCCGGTGCTCTGTGTGGGTGGTCCCGCCCCTGTCATCGGTGGCGGTCCGGTCACCGGCTCGAGCATCGCTCCCGCGGGCGCCGGCGGCCCCGGTGCCCGCACCGGCGCCTGCTCCGGCGGGCCTGCGCTGGGACGCGAGCTCCTCGGCCAGGCGCTCGTTCTCGGCGCGCAGGCTGGTGCGCTCGTCCTCCAGGCGGCTGACCGAGTCGCGCTGCCGGCTACGCACCTCCTTGCGCTCCGCGCGCTTGCGACGGGAGCGACCCATCGATGCGGTGAGCAGCCAGACACCCAGCAGGAACACGAGCATGGTGGCGGCGCCGGTGAAGAAGACCCCGGCGACGGTGGTCTCCACCGACCTACCGAGGACCTCGACGGTGGCCGGGTCGCCTCCGTCGTAGACCGCGCCGACCGTCACGGCGGCACCGGCGAGGATGAGCAACAGGCCAACAAACATCATGAGGAACTCCCTTCGTAACCGATCTCCTGCCCCGTGTGACCGCCGGCTAAGCCCCCGAGGTGGCGGGCTTGGCCTCAGCGCGGGCGGGTGCACCGCTCAGCACGGCGTCGAGCAGTCGCCCGGCGCCCGATTTGTCCAGGGGCTCGTTGCCGTTGCCGCACTTGGGTGACTGCACGCAGGACGGGCAGCCGTCGCTGCACTCGCAGGATGCTATGGCGTCCCGGGTGGCGCGCAGCCACGCGGCCGCGGTGGCGAAGCCCCGCTCCGCGAAGCCCGCCCCGCCGGGGTGGCCGTCGTAGACGAACACCGTGGCGGTGCCGGTGTCCGCGTGCATGGCGGTGGAGACCCCACCGATGTCCCACCGGTCGCAGGTCGCGAACAGCGGCAGCAGGCCGATCGCTGCGTGCTCAGCGGCGTGCGCGGCCCCCGGCACGTCGGCGGGGGCCAGCCGAGCCGCGTCGAGCACCGCCTCGTCGATCGCCCACCACACCGCCTTCGTGCGCAGACGACGGGGAGGGAGGTCCAGCGGCTCCTCGCCGAGCACCTCCCCGGTCAGCACCCGCTTGCGCAGGAACGACACGACCTGGTTCACGACCTGGACGGTCCCGAAGGCCAGGGTCGTCCCGCCCCAGGAGGTGCTGGTCTCGGTGGCGACGACGCCGATGTCGGTGAGGTCGCGGGCGAACGTCGTGTGGTCGGGGTTCGCGCGTTCCACCATCGCGACGTGCCCGGCCAGGTCGAGCGAGTGCACCAGGTAGGTCTCGCCCTGGTGCACGTAGACCGCCCCCTGATGGGCGCTCGAGTGCGCGGCTCCGGCGTCGACGGTGCCGAGCAGCCGCCCGGTCTCCTCCTCCACCAGCCGGACCGGCTGCCCACCGGTGCCGCGGATGTCGGCCAGGGCGTGGGCGTCCCGGGCGCCCTCCCGGCCGGTCCAGAACAGCCCGGCCGTCCGGCGGCGCAGCAGCCGCCGCTCCACCAGCTGCTCGGAAACCGCCTCCGCGGAGCGCCCGAACAGCGCCAGGTCCTCGGCGGTCAGCGGCAGCTCGGCCGCGGCGGCGCACAGGTGCGGCGCCAGCACGTAGGGGTTGTCCGGGTCGAGGACGGTCGTCTCGACCGGCCGGCCGAACAGCGCCTCGGGGTGGTGGGTGAGGAAGGTGTCCAGCGGGTCGTCGCGGGCGACCAGCACGGCCAGGGCGCCCTGCCCGGACCGCCCCGCCCGGCCGGCCTGCTGCCACAGCGACGCCCGGGTGCCGGGGTATCCCGCCAGCAGCACCGCGTCCAGCCCGGCCACGTCGATCCCCAGCTCGAGCGCGTTGGTCGAGGCCACACCGAGCAGCCGCCCCTCCTGCAGGTCGGCCTCCAGCTCGCGTCGCTCCTCGGGCAGGTAGCCCGCCCGGTAGGCCGCGACCCGGTCGACCAGCGCGGGGTCGACCTCGGCCAGCAGCCGCCGCGTCGTCGTCGACACGGTCTCCGCGGCCCGCCGGGACCGGACGAACGCGACCGTGCGGACCCCGTCCGCGACCAGGTCGGCCAGCAGGTCGGCCACCTCGGCGGTCGCGGTGCGGCGTACGGGTGCGCCCCGCTCTCCCACCAGCCCGGTCAGCGGCGGCTCCCACAGCCCGAAGTGGGTCTCCCCACGGGGCGACGCGTCGTCGTCGACCGCCACGACATCCCGGCCCACCAGCCGGCCCGCCGACGACGCCGGGTCGGACACCGTCGCCGAGGCCAGCACGAACGTCGGGTCACTCCCGTAGTGCGCACACACGCGCTGCAGCCGTCGCAGCACCGCCGCCACGTGCGAGCCGAACACGCCGCGGTAGCGGTGGCACTCGTCGACCACCACGAAGCGCAGGCCACGGAGGAAGCGGGCCCAGCGGGCGTGTCCGGGCAGCACCGACCGGTGCAGCATGTCCGGGTTGGTGAGGACGTACGCCGCGTTGCGCCGGACCCAGTTGCGTACCTCGCCGGGGGTGTCCCCGTCGTACGACGCGGCCGGAACCTCCCGCAGCCCCAGCGCGGTCAGCGCCCGCAGCTGGTCGGCCGCCAGGGCCTTCGTGGGCGAGAGGTACAGGGTGGTGGGGCGGCCGGACAGGGCGGTGCCGGCGTCGTTGCCCGGCTCCAGCGCGGCGCTCAACGCCGGCAGCAGGTAGCCCAGTGACTTCCCGGACGCGGTGCCGCTGGACACCACCACGGACCGGCCGGCGTAGGCGTGTTCCGCCACCTCGACCTGATGGCGCCACGGCGAGCTCACCCCGACGGCGCTGAGGGCGGCCACGACGTCAGGGTGGGCCCAGCGGGGCCAGGGCACGGTCAGGC
>JBOGDY010000347.1:0-3073 GCA_050742955.1 Actinomycetes bacterium
GCCGATGATCGTGCGCGACACACCCCGGCTGACGAATGCCTCGCCGCCGGCTGCCTCCACTCGGGCCACGACGCGGCCGATGTCCTCGGACTCGGCGTCGGGCGCCATGACGACGACCATGAGTGCCAGCCTAGTTGGCGAGCAATCGGCGGGACCGGCCCGTCTCGACAGTCAGGACGTGTGGCGCGGAGCTACCAGACGGACAGGTCGACCGGCGTGCCCTTGGGGTGCTTCTCGCCGCCGTTGGGTGACTGGTCCAGGACCTGGTCGGGTCCGCCGGGCAGGTTGACGGTGCGGACCTCGAAGCCGGCACCCTCGAGCATCGTGGTCGCCTCGGCCAGGGGGCGACCCACGACCTCGGGCACCACGACCAGCGGCGGCCCCTTGGAGACCACGAGCTTCACCTCGGACCCCTTCGGTGCGGTCCCGCCGCGTGGCGACTGGGAGACGACCCGGCCGGCCTCGACCTTCTCGTCGAACCGCTCGACGACCGACACACCCAGCTGCGCCTCGCCGATCTCCGACCGCGCGTCGTCGACCTCGTCGCCGACCACGTCCGGCACCGCGACCGGCTCGATGCCCTTGCTGACCACCAGGTTGACAGCGGTGTCGCGCTTCAGCTCGGTGCCGGCCGCCGGGTCGGCGGAGATGACCCGGCCCTCGTCGACGGTGTCGTTGTAGCGGCGCTTGACGTCGCCGACGGTCAGGTTGGTGCCGGTGATGGCGCGCCGGGCGGCCTCCTCGGTGCGGCCGGCCACCGCGGGCACGGCGTAGCGCTCGGGTCCCTTGGACAGCACCACCTCGATGGTGCCGCCCTCCTTGATCCGTGCGCTGGGCCCGGGCTGGGTGCGCAGGACGTGGTCTGCCGCGACGACCTCGTCGTAGTCGGAGCCCACGACCTGCATCGTGAACCCGCCCTGGCGTGCCTTGGCGCGGGCATCGTCCTGCGAGAGGCTCAGCAACGACGGGGTCCTGGTGAAGCTGCCGGGGCCGGCGGCGTAGAACCACGCGGCGGCCGACAGCCCGGAGGCCAGCAGCAGGACCACGAGCAGGGCCACCCATCCGCGGCGGTGGTGCCGGCGGCGGATCGAGGGCAGCGGGCCGGTGTCACCGCTGCGCGGCGGCGAGAGGGTCGCCCGCGCCGTCGGGGGTGCCGACATCGGCACGACCAGCGTGTGGTCGGCCCGCTCGGGGAGCGTCGTGAGGGCCGGCCCCACCACGTCCAGGTCGCTGTCGACGAGGCCACGGCGTACCTGGGTGACTTCCGCGAGGAAGCGGCTGGCGTCGGTGGGCCGGCCGTCCGGGTCGCGGCTGGTTGCCCGGAGCACCAGTGCGTCGATCTCCGGCGGGAGCATCGGCACGAGCCGCGAGGGCGGCGGCACGTCGTCGTGCACGTGCCGGTAGGCCACCTGGATCGCGGTCTCACCGTCGTAGGGCTTGAAGCCGGTGAGCATCTCGTAGAGCAGGATGCCCGCGGCGTAGACGTCGGAGCGGGGGTCGGCGATGCCCCGCTCGACCTGCTCGGGGGCGAGGTAGGCGACGGTGCCCATCAGCACGCCGTTGTTCGCCGTGTGGTTGGTCGAGCTGGACACGGCCCGGGCCAGACCGAAGTCGGCGACCTTGACCCGGCCGTCGTCGGAGAGCAGCACGTTCTCGGGCTTGACGTCGCGGTGCACGATGCCGGCGTGGTGGGCGGCGCCGAGGGCGGCCAGCACGGGTTCGAGGATCTCCAGCGCCTGCCGGGGGCTGAGCGGACCGTGGTTGCGCATCAGGTCGCGCAGGGTGCGACCGGCGATGTGCTCCATCGCCAGGAACACGGTCCCGTTGTCGGCGCCCTGGTCGTAGACGGCGACGACGTTCGGGTGGGACAGCCGGGCCGCTGACCTGGCCTCGCGGATGAACCGGGAGACGAAGTCCTCGTCCTCGGCGAGGTTGGGGTGCATGACCTTCAGCGCGATGGTCCGGTCGAGACGGCTGTCCACCGCCTCGTATACGGTGGCCATCCCACCGCGGGCCATGCGGGACGCCACGTGGTACCGCCCGTCGAGCACGCGCCCGACGAGTGGGTCCTCCAGAGTGGTGTCCACGGCGCCCGATTCTACGGGCTGCTACCGGCCGGTCGGGGCAGGCACGCGCTCGAGCCCTAGCCGAACTGCCGCTTGAGGGCAAGCACGTTGGCCACGTAGCGCTTCGTGTCCGGGAACATCCCGCGCTCCCTGACCGAGCGCAGCCCCTGGTAGTAGCCCGCGATCGCCTTCTTCTCCCCGGCGGACCGGGTCAGGATCTTGAGGAGGACCACGCCGGCGGTGGCGTTGTCGGACGTCTTGAGCAGGTCGAGGTCGCGCCCGATGACGTCGGAGATCCACTCGCCGGTCCCGGGCAGCACCTGCATCGCACCGATGGCGTTGGCAACCGAGACCCGGCCCTGGTCCCAGCCGGCCTCCTGCCAGCTGATCGCCAGCGCCAGCGCGGGGTCGACGCCGTTGGCGCGGGCCGTGGCGGCGATGACGTCGCGGACCCTGTTGCGGCTCGGCAGGTTGCGCGAGGCCAGGATCGCGCGGTTGCGGTCGGCGGCTGCCACCGTCGAGGACCCGTAGGTGCGTCCGGCGAACGTGTTGCCCCCGCTGCTGCTGACCCGCTGGCGCACCGGGATCACCAGGGTGTCCCCGAGCCGGACGATGTTCGAGCTCGGCAGCTTGTTGGCCCGTGCGACGGTGGTCGCGGCCACGCCGTACCGTCTGGCGATCTTGATCAGGCTGTCCCCGGGCACCACGCGGTGCCGCTTGTTGACCGTCCGCACCTGTGTGGTGGGGCCGGCGGTCGGGACCTTCAGGCTCTTGCCGGCGAAGATCAGGTGACCGTTCCCGGTCAGCCGGTTGACCTGCACCAGCTTGGCCACGGTGGTGTTGTAGCGGTCGGCGATCTCGCTGAGGGTGTCGCCGTTGCGGATCGTGTAGGAGCCCCAGCCGGGGGAGCCCGCGGTGACGAGACCGGCCAGCAGCAGCGGTACCCCGACGGCGCGCCCGACCCGGACGAGGGTGCGCCGACGGGACGCCGGCCCCTGGCCGTGCAC
>JBOGDY010000348.1:0-3070 GCA_050742955.1 Actinomycetes bacterium
GTCCTCGCCGCGCTGCTCGAGAGCCTCGTCGAGCAGCACGAGGAGCGCGTCGTGATCGGCGGGGCGGCCAACCTGGCCCGCTTCGGTCCCGACTTCCCACACACGATCCAGCCGGTCCTCGAGGCGCTCGAGGAGCAGGTGGTGCTGCTCAGGCTGCTCGGCGAGTCGACCGACCCGTCGGTGCTCACCGTCAGCATCGGGCACGAGAACCCCCACGCGGGGCTCTCGAGCACGTCGGTGGTCAGCGTCGGCTACGGCAGCGAAAACCAGGCCCTCGCCAAGCTCGGGGTGCTCGGCCCGACCCGCATGGACTACCCCGGAACGATGGGAGCCGTACGCGCAGTGGCCCGTTACGTCGGCAAGATCGTGGCGGAGTCGTAGTGTCCGACGACTACTACGCCGTCCTCGGCGTGCAACGCGACGCCACCCCCGACCAGATCAAGAAGGCCTACCGCCGGCTGGCCCGTCAGCTGCACCCCGACGTGAACCCGGCCGAGGAGGAGCGCTTCAAGGAGGTCACCAAGGCCTACGAGGTGCTCTCCGACCCCAAGAAGCGCGAGATGCACGACCTCGGGGCCGACCCGTTCTCCACCGGTGGCGGGTTCGGCTCGGGCTTCGGCTTCTCCGACATCATGGACGCCTTCTTCGGCGGCGCGGCCGCCCGCGGCCCGCGGAGCCGGCAGCGCCGCGGCCAGGACGCCCTGATCCGGGTGGAGATCGACCTGCACGACGCGACGTTCGGAGCCGCTCGCGACCTCCAGGTCGAGACCGCCACGGCCTGCCCGACCTGTGGTGGTGGGGGCGCGGCGCCGGGCTCGTCGCCGAGGGTCTGCGAGATCTGCCGGGGCCGCGGCGAGGTGCAGCAGGTGACCCGGTCCTTCCTCGGCCAGGTGATGACGGCCCGGCCGTGCGCGGCCTGCCAGGGCTTCGGCACCGTGATCCCCGACCCCTGCGTCGAGTGCGGCGGCGACGGCCGGGTGCGCACCCGGCGCACGCTGAAGGTCAAGATCCCCCCCGGCGTCGACTCGGGCACCCGCATCCAGCTCGCGGGTGAGGGCGAGGCCGGGCCCGGCGGCGGGCCCGCCGGCGACCTGTTCGTGGAGATCGTGGAACGGCCGCACCCGACGTTCACCCGCCGCGGCGACGACCTGCACGCGACGGTGCTGGTGCCGATGACGGCGGCCGCGCTGGGCACGACGGTCGAGCTGGAGACCCTCGACGGGACGCGCGCGGTCGAGCTGCGTGCCGGAGCCCAGTCCGGCCAGACCGTGACGATGCCCGGCCTCGGCGTGCAGCACCTGCGCGGTGCGGGCCGCGGTGAGCTGGTGGTGCACGTGGAGGTTCAGACACCCACCCGCCTCGACGACGCTCAGACCGAGCTGCTCCGAAGCCTCGCGGCACTGCGCGGTGAGGACGGACCCACCACCGGCCAGGTGTCCTCGAAGCGGGACGGGCTGTTCGCCCGGCTGCGCGACGCGTGGGGTGAGCGCTGAGCGCCGGGACGACCGACCCGCGGTGAGCGCCCCGGTCTTCGTGCTCGACCGCGACCGGCTCGTCGCCGGTGACACCCTCGTGCTCGACGGCGCCGAGGGCCGGCACGCCGCTACCGTCGCGCGGCTGGGCCCCGGCGAGACCGTGCTGGTCACCGACGGCGCCGGCCTGGTGGCCACCTGCCGGGTCACCGGCGCTGGACGCGACCGGCTCGAGCTCGCCGTCGAGTCGCGCGCCGAGACACCGCCCGCGCAGCCGCGCCTGGTCGTGGTGCAGGCGCTGCCCAAGGGCGACCGCGGCGAGCTCGCGGTCGCGATGATGACCGAGGTCGGGGTCGACGTCGTGGTGCCCTGGGCGGCCTCGCGCTGCGTCACCCGGTGGACCGGCGGGCGGGGCGAGAAGGCCCTGGCCCGCTGGCGGTCCGCCGCGAGGGAGGCCGCGAAGCAGTCCAGGCGCAGCTGGTTCCCCGACGTGACGACGCTCGCCACCACCGCCGGCGTGGCGGACCTGCTGCGGCCCGCCGCTGCCGGCATCGTTCTGCACGAGCAGGCGCGTACGCCGTTGGCGACCGTGCAACCGCCGGCGAGCGGCGACGTGGTGCTGGTCGTCGGGCCCGAGGGCGGGGTGACGCCGGACGAGCTGGCCGCCTTCGAGTCGGCCGGCGCCACGGCGTACGGGATGGGACCGACGGTGCTGCGCACCTCCACCGCCGGCGTCACGGCCCTCGCCGTGCTGCTGGCGAGGACCGCGCGCTGGGGTGCTACCGGACCGTGAAGGTCTTGCTGTCCCGCTCGATGAGCTCCCCGTTCTCGGCGTTCTCGTCGTAGGCCCGCACGGTGTAGGTGCCTGAGCCGAGCTGGAAGGCGGTGCTCGCCTCGCGGAACTCGCCCATCGCGGTGGTGACGAAGTCGGCCGCGACCTCCTGCTTGCCCTCGAAGACCTTCAGGATCACGTTGCCCTCGAAGGCGGTGCCGTAGACGGTCACGTCGACCGGCGAGCCGTAGCCCCGGCCCTGACGCGGCTCCAGGATCCAGATCCAGCCCTGCACGTCAAGCAGGGGAGCCCGGGCGACGGGGGCCGACCAGTCGGCGTGGCCCGAGGGCGGCGTCTCGCCGTCGACGAGCAGCCGCACCCGCTTCACCGACGTGTCGTTGGCCGTGACGGTGTAGACAAGCTGCTGGACGCTGCGGTCCTCGGTCTCGCCACCCGCGGACGGGAAGTCGGAGAGGTCCACCGTCGCCGTGTCGCCGGACCTGGCGTAGTCGAGGACCTTCGTGCCCGCCGGCCAGGCCGACGAGTAGTCGGGGTCGGCGGCGCGGTCGCCGAACATCTCGGTGACGGCGGTCGCCACCTTGCCCTCCCGGACCTGCGGCGCGGAGTGCTGTTCGCGGTAGAGGCGAGGACCGGAGCCGTCGTCGTGCAGGTAGTAGACGTAGACGGACACGTCCTGTGCGGGCGCGGGCGTCGACGACCCGGTCTCGGTCGCCGACGGCGGCGCGGACGTGGGAGGCGACTCGCTCGGCGCGTCCGACTCGGACGGCTCCGGGCTGGTCGGCGTGGCGGGCAGGGTGCCGTCCTC
>JBOGDY010000349.1:0-3051 GCA_050742955.1 Actinomycetes bacterium
CTCATCGCCGAGGCCTGCTCGGTCGCCCGAACACTGGCGCCCGCGATCGTGGTTGTCGAGGACGTGGACCTGATCGCTGAGGATCGCGGCGCATTCGGGGGGGAGCACCCGCTGCTGTTCCAGCTTCTCAACGAGATGGACGGCCTGGGGGAAGACGTAGACGTTGTCTTCCTGCTCACGACCAACCGTGCCGACCTGCTTGAACCCGCGCTGGCCACTCGACCCGGACGCGTTGACCAGGCAGTCGAGCTCGGGCTGCCGGACGAGTCGGCACGGCGCTCACTGCTGGGCCTCTACCGCGGCCGGCTCGCGGTCGACGACGCGCACCTCGACGCCATGGCGACCAAGACTGAAGGGGTCACGGCGTCGTTCCTCAAGGAGCTGCTGCGCCGCGCCGCCGTAATCGCCGCGGCCAGCGACACCGACGACCGGGCCGAGTCGCACGACGCACCGGTGGACGTTGCGGCTGCGCACCTCGACGCCGCGCTCGCGGAGCTGAACGCGACCCGGAACGCGATGACCAGAGTTCTGCTCGGGGCCGTCCGCGGCGGAACCAGTGACGAGGGCGACACGTGAGCTAGTGGCATGTGCCCGGTGCGGCGCGCAACACGGGACCGTTGCTCAGCCGTCCGGTTCCGCGGCCCGGCGGGCTCGAGCGCGGCGCTTGCCCGCGTGCATCGCCGCGACACGGGCGACCGGGATGGTGTGCCCCTCCTCGACCAGTCCGCGGTCGAGAACCTGTGGCGGCGGCATCAACGTGGTCCACGGGTCGGCGTCGCCGAGCAGCCGCGGGACGGTCGCGATGGTGAACTCGGCCGGTGACACGCCAGCGAGGTCGTCCCACGCCAGCGGGAACGACACCGGGACACCGGCCCGCACCCTCGGACTGTAGGCCGCCACCACGGTCGCCCCACCCGCTCGCGTCGCGTCGAGGAAGACCTTGCCGCCGCGCTCCTCGACGACGAAGGCCGTCGTCGTCAGCTTGGGGTCGAGCCGCTCCGCGCGGACCGCGACAGCGCGGGTGGCGGCCGCGACGTCCATCGCCGACTGACCCGGCACCAGCGGTACGACGACATGAACCCCCTTGGCGCCGCTGGTCTTGGCCAGCGCCGTCATTCCCACGTCGCTGAGCGCCTGACGCACCAGAAGGGCACCCTGCACCGAGCGTGCGAAGGCGTCGGTGCCCGCGGGTGGGTCGAGGTCGAGGACCAGGTGCGTGGGGGCATCGAACCCATGCCCGCGGTACAGGGTCGGGTGGTACTCGACCGCGCGCTGGTTGGCGAACCACAGCAGGGTCTCCCGGTCGTCGCAGACGGGATAGCGGACCACCCGCTTCCCGTCCTGCCTCGTGACGTCGAGCGTCAGGATCGACGCAGGGGCGTAGGCCGGCAGGTTCTTCTGCATGAACGGCGCCTGCCCGCGCAGTACCCGGACAACGCTCAAGGCGCGCCCGGCGAGCACCGGCACGAACCGGTCCGCGACCGCGTCCAGGTAGTCGACCAGGTCACGCTTGGTCGCGCCGGCGTCCGCGAACAGCAGCTGGTCGAGGTTCGTCAGCCGCACACCGGCCCGTTCCTCCTCGGGCATGCCGCCATCCTGCCCCTATCCATGGCGTCAATGGGCGACGCGATCGGCCGGAGAAGCCCGGCCGGTCGCGTCGCCTGGTGATGGGCTAGACCAGTGCGGGGCCGCGGTCCAGCTCCTCCTCCCGCTCGTCGATGAGCGGCGTCCCGGAGACGGCCTCGCGGTCAGCGCCCTCGAGGTCGATGGTGGGCAGCATCCGGTCCAGGGACCTCGGCAGCCACCAGGCGTGGTGCCCGAGCAGGCTCATCGCGGCCGGGACCAGCACCATCCGGACGAGGGTGACGTCGAGCAGGACCGCGACGCCCAGGCCGACGCCGAACAGCTTGGCCGTCACCTCGGTGCTGAGCACGAAGGCACCGAACACGCTGATCATGATGAGCGCTGCGCTTGTGATCACCCGCGCCGTGGAGCCGACGCCCTCGACGACCGCCCGCTTCGGGTCCCGGTGCTTGCGGTACTGCTCGCGCACCCGGCTGAGCAGGAAGACCTCGTAGTCCATCGAGAGCCCGAACAGGATCGCGAACATCAGGATCGGCCCCAGCGGGTTGATAGGCACGGTCTCCTCCAGGCCGATCAGGCTCGCGCCCCACCCCCACTGGAAGACGGCGACGACCACGCCGTACGCAGCCGCGATGCTGATCAGGTTCAGCACCGCTGCCTTCAGGGGCACCAGGACCGAGCGGAACACGATCATCAGCAGCAGGATCGACAGTCCGATCACGGCGCTGACGAACACCAGCATCTGCCGCGGCAGCCCGGCGGAGATGTCCACCTGGAAAGCCGTCGCGCCGGTCAGCATCGTCTCGACGTCGTGCCCGCGCGTCGCGTCGGGCAGGACCTCGTCGCGCAGCCGGTGGACCAGCTGGGTGGTGGCCTCGTCCTGGGGGGACGTGGTGGGTGTGACCGCGATGACGGCCAGGTCCCCGGCCGGGCTCAGCGCCGGCGCGCTGACCGACGCGACGCCCGAGTCGCCGGCAAGAGCGGTGCCGATCCCGCGCAGCGCTTCCTTGTCGTCCGCCGACCCGTCGACCTCGACGGCGACCTGGAGCGGGCCGTTGAACCCGGGACCGAAGCCGTCGGCGACCAGGTCGTAGGACTGGCGCAGCGTGCTGGACGGCACCGCGTTGCCGTCGTCCGGGAAGCCGATGCGCAGCGCGAACGCCGGCGCGGCGAGGATGCCGAGCAGCACCGTCGCGACCACCGCGTAGCGGACCGGCCGGGCCACGACCCGCGCCGCCCACCGACCGGACCTCGTGTGGAGGTCGTTGGCCGGCTTCGGCCGCACGAAGGGAACCCGCAGGCTGTTCACCCTGCGCCCCACCAGCCCGAGCAGCCCGGGTAGCAGGGTCACGGAGGCGACCATGGTGACCGCCACCATCAGGGCGGAGCCCCATCCCATCGTCGTGAGCATCGGGATGCCCGCCGTCTGCAGGCTGGCGATGGCCACGACCACCGTGATGCCGGCGA
>JBOGDY010000350.1:0-3049 GCA_050742955.1 Actinomycetes bacterium
ATGTCGGGATAGCGCAGCTCGTGGGCCAGCGACGTCAGCGACTCGGTCGACAGCAGCCGCTGAACCGGCAGGTTCTGCTTGCGCATCGCCTTGGCGATGGCGTCCCGGCCGTGCTCGATCGCCTCCTCACGGCGCTCCTTGGAGAACCATTGGCGGATCTTGTTGCGTGCCCGCGGGCTCTTGACGAAGGTGAGCCAGTCACGGCTCGGGGCGGCGCCCTGGGCCTTGGAGGTGAAGACCTCGACCAGGTCGCCGTTGTCGAGGGTGCTCTCCAGCGGGACCAGGCGACCGTTGACCCGTGCGCCGATGCATCGGTGGCCGACCTCGGTGTGCACGGCGTAGGCGAAGTCCACGGGAGTCGCCCCGGCGGGCAGGGCGATGACGTCGCCGCGCGGGGTGAAGACGAAGACCTCGGCGGTCTTGAGGTCGAAGCGCAGCGACTCGAGGAACTCCCCCGGGTCCTCGGTCTCCTTCTGCCAGTCGAGCAGCTGGCGCAGCCACGCCATGTCGTTGGCGGCCGCCTCCTCGCTGATCGGCCGCTTGCCGGTGGGGGCGTCGGCCGTGTCCGCGCCCTTGCTCACCTCCTCCTTGTACTTCCAGTGGGCGGCCACGCCGTACTCGGCCCGTCGGTGCATCGCGAAGGTGCGGATCTGCAGCTCGACCGGCTTGCCCTCGGGCCCGATGACCGTCGTGTGCAGCGACTGGTACATGTTGAACTTGGGCATCGCGACGTAGTCCTTGAACCGGCCGGCGACCGGGTTCCACCGCGCATGGATGCTGCCGAGGGCCGCGTAGCAGTCGCGCACCGAGTCGACGAGCACCCGGATGCCGACCAGGTCGTAGATGTCGGCGAAGTCGCGGCCGCGCACGATCATCTTCTGGTAGATCGAGTAGTAGTGCTTGGGTCGACCGGTGACCGCCGCCCGGATCTTCGACTCGCGCAGGTCACCGGTGACGTGGTCGATGACACCGCTCAGGTACTCGTCGCGGCTGGGGGCGCGGTCGGTGACGAGGCGGACGATCTCGTCGTAGACCTTGGGGTAGAGCGTCGCGAACGCGAGGTCCTCGAGCTCCCACTTGATGGTGTTCATGCCGAGGCGGTGCGCCAGCGGGGCGTAGATCTCGAGGGTCTCGCGGGCCTTCTGCTCCTGCTTCTCCGGCAGCAGGTAGCGCAGCGTGCGCATGTTGTGCAGCCGGTCGGCCAGCTTGATCACCAGCACCCGGATGTCGCGGGCCATCGCGACGACCATCTTGCGCACGGTCTCGGCCTGGGCGGCCTGGCCGTACTTCACCCGGTCGAGCTTGGTCACGCCGTCGACGAGCTGGGCGATCTCGTCGCCGAAGTCCCGGCGCAGCGCGTCGAGGGTGTAGGGCGTGTCCTCGACCGTGTCGTGCAGCAGGGCCGCGCACAGGGTCGGCGGCGTCATGCCGAGCTCGGCCAGGATCGTGGTGACCGCCAGCGGATGGGTGATGTAGGGGTCGCCGCTCTTGCGCAGCTGACCGCGATGGTGGCGCTCGGCGGTGTCGTAGGCCCGCTCGATCAGCCGCAGGTCGGCCTTCGGGTGCGTGGTGCGGACGATCCTGAACAGCGGCTCGAGGACCGGGTTGACCTGGGTGCGCTGGGCACCGAGGCGGGCCAGCCGGGCACGCACCCGGCGGGTGGCGGGCGTGCTCGTGGTGGTGGCACCCGTGATCCCCGGTACCGGCCCGGGGCCGGTGACCGGACCCGGCTCGGTGTCCGGCGCCTCGGGCGGCGCTGTGGTCGCGGCAGCGCGCGCGTCCTCGCTGCCCTGGTCGGCTCCGTCGAGCTCGACCGGGCTGCGCGAGGGTGCGTCGGCCACGGACACTCCAGCTGGTCTCGGAGACCGAGAGTCTACCGGGCTGTTCGCTCCGCAACCGTTCTAGACGTGCAGGAGCGCGTGCAGCTGCCCGTCCCAGACCTTCGCGAGCCGGTCCCGCCCGCCGAGGAAGCCGAGCTCCAGAAGCACCGAGAGTCCGCTGACCCGGGCGCCGGCCCGGCATACGAGGTCGACCGTCGCCTCGACGGTGCCGCCGGTCGCGAGCACGTCGTCGACCACGAGCACCCGCTCGCCGTCCTCGAAGGCGTCGGCCTGGACCTGGAGCGTGGCCTCGCCGTACTCGAGGGAGTAGGACGTCTCGAGCGTGGCGCCGGGCAGCTTGCCCTTCTTGCGCACCGGCACGAAGCCGGCACCCATGTGGTAGGCCACCGGCGCCGCGAGGATGAACCCGCGCGCCTCGATGCCGACGACCTTGTCGACCGTGCCGCGGCCGTGGTGGGACACGATGGCGTCGACCGCGCCCGCGAAGGCCACGTGGTCGGCGAGCAGGGGCGCGATGTCCTTGAAGACGATGCCCGGCTTGGGGTAGTCGGGGACGTCGCGGACCCGACGCAGCAGGAGCTCGGCTAGGTCGTGGCCGGCGACCTCGGCGGTCACCGGCGCTTCTTGCCGCCGGGCCGGTTCTTCGAGGACCGCTTCGGCTGGTTGCGCTGCGCCCCACCCGGGCGGCGCTGTTGCCCGCCGGAGCCACCACCGCGGGGGGCGGACGCCCGCGCCACAGCGGGCTCCGGCGTGCCGGCCTGGTCAGTCGGCTCGTCCGCGCTCTCCGCGCCCTCCTCCGTGGATTGGGCCGCGCGGCGGGCGGCGACGGTGGTGGCGCCGCCTCCCTTGCGGGCGGCGACGCGCCGGGCCAGAGCCTGCATCGCCGGCTCGCGCTCCTTGAGCGTGGCGGCCAGGGGGGTGGCGATGAAGATGGACGAGTAGGTGCCCGCGGCCACGCCCACGAACAGCGCCAAGGCCAGGTCCTTGAGCGGCCCGGCACCGAGGAGAACGACGCCGGCGAAGAGGATCGCCGCGATCGGCAGCAGGGCGATGACCGACGTGTTGATCGACCGGACCAGCGTCTGGTTGACGGCCAGGTTCGCCGCCTGGCTGTAGGTCATCCGGCTGCCACCGGCCAGGCCCTGTGTGTTCTCGCGCACCTTGTCGAACACGACGACGGTGTCGTAGAGCGAGTAGCCGAGGATGGT
>JBOGDY010000351.1:0-3043 GCA_050742955.1 Actinomycetes bacterium
GTAGGGCAGGATCGAGATGGACAGGACCGCCAGGACGGCACCGGCTGCGACCGCCTGGGCCGTGCCGACGAACGTCCCGCTGGCGTCGGCGAGGGCGGTGCCTCCGAGCAGGGTCACGAGGCCGAGCCCGACACCGATGACGGTGAGCAGCACCAGCGCGAAGCGACGGGTGCGGCCGCCGGCGATGATCGGTTGCGCCGCGCCGTAGGCCTCGGTGAGGTTGCCGATGACCACCGCCACCAGGAGCGCGAGACCCGAGTCGCCCTCGACGGCCATCAGACCAAGGGCCAGCGACTCGGGGACTCCATCGACGACGATGCCGGCCGCGATCGCCTCGCCGCGGGCCTCGTCGGCCGCACGCGGCGGCATGTCCGGCATCGGCCGGCCGGAGGCCGCGGCGTGCCCGGAGCGGCGCATCGACGCCATCTCCGCGTCGCGGGCCAGCCAGGCATCGGCCGCGACATAGATGGCTGCGCCGGCGAGCAGTCCCCCGGCCGTCCACCAGGTGCCGGCCCGCTCGTCGGCCTCGGGCACCAGCTCGAGCGCCACCGCGGACAGCAGGGTCCCGCCCCCGAACGCGGTGATCAGCGCGGCGACACGTTCGGGCAGCTGGAGGCGGGCGGCGGCGACGGCACCGAGCGCCAGACTGGCGGCGACGAGCAGCCCCCAGCCGGCGGCGAGGCCGGCACCGTCCGACATGGCGATCCAGACTAGGCCCGGCTCAGCGGCCGGACCCGGCCGTGGCGCGGCGGCTCCGCTTCCGCGTCGTCCGTGCCGAGGGCAGCCGGACGCTCTGCGCTGCCTGCCACGCGGCCCGGGCCTCCGGCGTGGTCGGGTCGTAGTCGGCCTTGATGCGCCGGTGCAGGTCCTGCAGGTCGACCCACAGCTGGTTGGTCGATGGCCGGCCCCAGAACCAGTAGCCGCAGTAGGCCTTGTCGATGACCAGGCCCGGTGCCAGCACCAGCGTGTGCGGCACGGTCGCGGCGTGGTGCGGGTCGGTGTACTCGTCGATCTCCAGCGTCCGCTGCACGTCGAGGTCGGCGTCGGACAGGAACGTCCACCACGCGCCGGTGGCGATCTTCATCTTGCCCGTGTCGTGCTGGTCGTTGGGCAGGATGGTCACCAGCGACGTGAACGCGACCGGCACCAGCTCCTGCAGTCCGAGCAGCTCTTTGTGGTGCTGCCGCTCGCGCGGGCAGTGCTCGCCGCGGCCGAGCTGCAGCACCATCGCGTTGTCGCCCTGCAGCCGGGAGAGCCTGTGCCTGGCTCCGGTCTCGTCCGGCAGCTCGAAGTCGGGCAGCACGGCGCCGACGGTCAGTCCCTTGCTCATGATGAGGGCTCCTTCCTAGCCGGGTCGTACGCCGGCGACGGGCAGCCGCAGGCGGTAGACACTGGTGAGTGCGGTGACGTAGAGCGCCCGGCCGTCCTCGTCGCCCCACGCCAGGTTGTGCGCGTCCTCGGGCAGCCGGATGGTGCCGAGGTGACGGCCGGCGGCGGTCAGCACCCAGATGCCGCCGGGGCCGCAGACGTAGAGGTTGCCGAGCTCGTCGACCTTGATGCCGTCGATGGCGTCCTCGCCCGGCGCGTCCGTCATGTCGAAGAACACCTCGCCGCCGGAGACGTCGCCGTTCGCGGCAACGTCGTAACGCAAGACGACCTTGCGCTCCGGGTCCCAGTTGCCGACGTAGAGGTGCGTCTCGTCGGGCGAGAACGCGATGCCGTTCGGGCCCTCGAGCGAGCCGTCGACCAGCCTCACCTCGCCGTCGCGGACCATGAAGACGCCGCTGAAGGGCAGCTCCTTCTTGGGGTCGTCGAAGACTCCGGGGAGCCCGAACGGCGGGTCGGTGAAGTAGAGCACGCCGTCGGAGCGGTAGACGAGGTCGTTGGGGCTGTTGAGCCGCTTGCCGTCGTAGCGGTCGGCGAGCACCGTGGTGTTGCCGTGCGGCTCGACCCGGATCACCCGCCGGTTGCCGTGCTGGCACAGGGTCAGCCGGCCCTGCGGGTCGAACGCCAGGCCGTTGGACCCGGGCTGGTGATAGCGACCGATGTCGACGCCGGCATAGCCGCTGTGCGAGCGGAACACCGACAGCCGGCCGTCGCCGAGCCGGTAGACCTGGTTGGTGTTCGGCGAGCTGAACAGCAGCGCACCGTCCGCCGACCACACCGGGCCCTCGGTGAACTCGAACCCGCCTGCCACCCGCTCCAGCACCGTGCCGGGCGGCAGCAGCTCGTGGAGGTCCGCATCGGCCCGATCCACGTCGTACGCCGTGGCCTCGACGGTCGCGGCGGCGTCCGCGGAGTAGAAGTCAAGGATTGCACCGCGCAGCCAGATGTAGTTGCGGGGCGAGGCCGAGATCGGGCCGTTGATGCCGAAGACGGCGATCCGGAACGTCTGCCCCGGGCGGGCGTCACGTGTGAGGACGACCCGGTTCGGGGCGTTGAACCCACCCACCACATGGCCCCCGGTGTCGCCGATCGCGACCGGCATGCGGCCGTCCACCCAGACCTCGGCGTAGTCGTCGACGACGACCTCGAGGACGACGGTCGAACCGGTCGGGTCGAGGTCGCCGACGTGCTCGGGGACGGTCACCGACGTGCGGTACCAGTTGAAGCACACCCGACCGTGGGCGAGCCGGCGCTGTGTCTCGGCGGGCTCGAGCACCTGCCACGACGAGTCGTCGTAGTCGGTGCCCTCCGCGTGCGGCAGCACGTCGAAGGTGCGGTTGGGCCGGTCGCCGGGTCCCAGCGGGTCGGCGGCCGAGCCCAGCTCGACGAAGTCGATCTCCTCGACGTGGGCGTCGCTGTAGCGCCACTGGGCCCCTACCAGGGCCGCGCCCTCGTCGGTCTGCAGGTCGACGACGGCGTCCGGCCGACCGGGCAACAGCTGGCTGGGCCGGGGCAGGTTGGCGGTCAGGATGTTGGCCGCGGCCGCCATGTCAGGCCTCGACCTTCGCGACGAAGTAGAGGAACGGCTCGGACACGTCCACGAACTGGTGCGGCACCCCGCCCGGAACCACCAGGACGTCCCCCTCGGCGAGGTGGT
>JBOGDY010000352.1:0-3041 GCA_050742955.1 Actinomycetes bacterium
GGAGCGGGCCCAGCGCGACGCCCGGGAGCGCCGTACCGGGCACGCCGACGTCTCGGCGTACCGCTCCGTGCTCGACGCCAGCGGCGCGAGCACCTTCACCGGCTACGACGAGGTGGTCAGCGAGGGGACGGTGCGCTCGCTGCTCGTCGGCGGGGCCGCGGTCGCGGCCGCCGGTGCCGGCGACGAGGTCGAGCTGGTGCTCGACCGCACACCCTTCTACGCCGAGGGCGGCGGTCAGCTGGCCGACCACGGCCGCATCCGGCTCGACAACGGCGCCGAGGTGGAAGTGCGCGACGTGCAGACCCCGCTGACCGGGCTGGTGGTGCACCGGGCCGTGGTCACCGCCGGCGAGGTGACGACCGGGCTCGGCGCACTCAGCGAGGTCGACGTCGCGCGGCGGCGCTCGGTCAGCCGCGCCCATACCGCCACCCACCTGGTGCACAAGGCGTTCCGGGACGCGCTCGGCGAGACCGCGACGCAGGCCGGGTCGGAGAACGCGCCCGGCCGGTTCCGGTTCGACTTCCACGCCTCGACGGCGGTGCCCGCGACGGTGATGCGCGACGTCGAGCAGGAGGTCAACGAGATCCTCGCGGCCGACCTCGACGTCCATGCCGAGGTCATGACCCCGGAGCAGGCGCGCGCGGTCGGCGCGATGGCGCTGTTCGGGGAGAAGTACGGCGACCGGGTGCGGGTCGTGTCGGTCGGCGACTGGGCGCGCGAGCTCTGCGGCGGGACCCACGCCCGGCGCTCCGGCCAGCTCGGCCTGGTCAAGATCCTCGGCGAGTCCTCCATCGGCGCCGGGGTGCGCCGCGTCGAGGCGCTCGTCGGGGTGGACGCATACTCCTACCTCGCCCGCGAGCACGCACTGGTCGCGCAGCTCACAGAGGCGCTCAAGGTGCGCCCCGACGAGCTGCCCGAGCGGGTCGCCGCGATCACCGCGCGGCTGCGCGAGGTGGAGAAGGACCTGGAGAAGGTGCGCTCGGCCCAGGTACTGGCCGCTGCGGCGTCGCTGGCCGGCACCCCGATCGACGTCTTCGGGGTGGCCGTGGTCACCCACCGCGCCCCGGACGGAACCGCCGCCGACGACCTGCGCCGGCTGGTCCTCGACGTGCGGGGCCGGATGGCGCCGGACCGGCCGGCCGTGGTGGCCGGTGTCTCGGTGGCCGGCGACCGACCGGTCGTCGTGGTCGCGGTCAACGAGAAGGGCCGTGAGTGGGGGGTCAAGGCCGGCGAGCTGGTCCGGGCCGCCGCCCAGACCCTCGGCGGCGGCGGTGGCGGCAAGGACGACGTGGCGCAGGGCGGGGGCAGCGACCCGGCCAAGGTCGACGATGCCCTCCGCCAGGTCGAGCACGTGGTCGGCCGGCGGGTGACCGGCAGCGCGTGAGGGGCGGGGTGCGGCGACCACTTGCGCATGCTCGACGGCGGATGGGCGCTGGTGTCCGGGAGGCGCGGCGGTGGCCCTTGTGCCTTGTCACGGAGCCCTTGTGCTCTGCCCCGTATTTCGTGGCAGAGCACAGCACTCGGGACCGCACCGCGGCGCGGCGGCGACCACTTGCGCATGATCGACGGGGGAGGTGGGGGTGGGGGTGAGGGAGGGGGTGCGGCTGGGGGTCGACGTCGGGAGCGTGCGCGTCGGGGTCGCGGCCTGCGACCCGGCGGGCATGATCGCGACCCCGGTGACAACGCTGCGGCGCGGGCGGGGCGACCTCGACGGGCTCGCCGACCTGGTGGCGGAGCGAGGGACGCTCGAGGTGGTGGTCGGGCTGCCCACGTCGCTGTCGGGGCAGGCCGGCGCGGCTGCGCGGTCGGTCCAGGAGTACGCCGAGGCGCTGGCCGCCCGGCTGGCCCCCGTCCCGGTCCGCCTGGTCGACGAGCGGTTCTCGACCGTGGACGCCCAGCGTGGACTCCGGGCCAGCGGGGTAGACACGCGGAGGGGTCGTACAGTGATCGACCAGGCAGCGGCTGTCATCATCCTTCAGGGGGCGCTCGACGCCGAGCGGTCCACCGGTGCAGCCCCGGGCCGGGTCGTCGGTCCAGCCCGAAGCACGGGGACCGAGGACGAGCAGACCAGAGGATGACGCGATGACCGACCTCTCCGTGTGGACCGACGAGAAGCGGTCGACCCGGCGGCGACGGCGGCGGAAGAAGGACCGCAAGAGCGGGCTGGCGGTCTTCCTGTCGACCCTGCTGGTGCTGTCCCTCCTGGCCGGCGCCGGACTGCTGGTGTTCGGGGTCGGGTCCAAGCTCAAGGACGTCTTCGACGCCGGGCCGGCGGCCGACTATCCCGGGCCGGGCACCGGCGACGTGCAGGTCGAGGTCAAGCCGGGCCAGACCCTGGCCGCGGTCGGCCGGACCCTCAAGAAGGAAGACGTCGTCGCCAGCGTCGAGGCGTTCCTCGAGGTCGCCAACGCCGACCCAGAGGCGTCGTCCTCGCTGCAGCCGGGCTTCTACCACCTGAAGCGCAAGATGCCCGCCGCCGACGCCCTGGCGGCGCTGCTGGACCCGGCGTCCCGCGTCACCTCCCGGGTGACCCTGCCCGAGGGCCTCCGCCTCGACGAGACCCTCAAGAAGCTGGCCACCGAGTCGAAGTTCCCGCTCGCGGACTACGAGAAGGCCCTGCAGCGCGCCGGTGACCTCGGCCTGCCGGACTACGCTGGTAAGAACCCCGAGGGCTTCCTGTTCCCGGCGACCTACGACGTGCAGCCCGACTCGACCGCCGTCAGTATCGTGCGGGAGATGTTCGCGGCCTACGACCGGGCGGCGGGGGAGGCGGGCGTCGACCGGACGAACCGCACCCCCTACGAGATCGTCGTCATCGCCAGCCTCATCGAGTCCGAGGCCCGTCACGACGAGGATTTCGCCAAGGTGGCCCGGGTCGTCTACAACCGGCTCGAGAAGGGCATGCCCCTGCAGTTCGACTCGACGGTCAACTACGCGCTGAAGGCCGACAAGGAGATCGTCACCTACGAGGACCTCGGCGAGGACTCGCCGTACAACACCTACAAGAACACCGGCCTGCCGCCCGGGCCGATCGGGTCGCC
>JBOGDY010000353.1:0-3040 GCA_050742955.1 Actinomycetes bacterium
GCGCATGTGCACCGGCGTCATCACCATGACCGAGACCATGACGGTGTGGCCGAGCGCGATCGCCGCCAGCCCCAGGACCGCGCGCCGGGACGCGAGCACCGCACGCATCGCCTCCGCGAACGAGGCGTGCGGAGCGTGCGCGCCGGGGTCGATGCCCAGCCGCCGCCGTGCCTCGAGAAGCGGGTCGGGACGCAGCGTGGACAGGATCGTGGCCGCGGCCAGTGCGAAGGCCACGAGAGAGAACAGCAGCGGGCCGGTCAAGGTCGGCAGGTCCAGGCCGCGGGCCACGTCGGCGCCCGGTCCGGTGAGGTTCGGACCGAGCACGACGCCGACCGTCGTCGCCCAGACGACGATCGAGAGCGCCCGGGCCCGGTGTGCGGGCGCGGCCAGGTCGGTCGCGGCGTACCGGGACTGCAGGTTCGTCGCCGTCCCGGCGCCGAGCATGGCCGAGCCGAGCAGGACCAGCACGAACGACCCGACGACGCTGCCCAGCACGACGACGACGGCGCCCGCCGCCGCCACCGCGTAGCCCGCGGTCAGGCCGGGCCGCCGGCCGCGCGCCGACATGAGCCGGGCCATCGGCAGTGCCGCCACTGCCGCGCCCAGCACCGCCGCCGTCTGCGCCAGGCCCGACAGCGCCGTGGACCCCGAGACCTCCTCGGCGATCAGACCGCCGACCGCGATGCCGCTGCCGACGCCCACACCACCGAGCACCTGCCCGGTCGCGAGCACCCGCAGCGTGCGCCGCTGCACCCGCTCCGCCGTCACGGTCGTCACGGCGGTCAGCGTAGGGGGCCCGAGCCTAGGTCACAGCCTGAACTCCGGGGATGCGCCCGCCGCGGAAGGCGTCGACGAACAGACGGTGATCCTCACGCACCCGCTCCCCGTAGTCGTGGGCGAAACCGACCAGGTCGGTCACGAAACCGTCGATGTCGCCACTGATGACCGCCATGACCGCGTCCTCGGTCTGGAAGTCGACCATCGGCACGTCACCCGCGTCCCGGTCGGAGACGCAGTGCACCTTGGCGGTGGCCCGGCCGAGCTGGTCGACGACCGTCATCAGGTCATCCGGCTCAGAGAGCTCGGACCAGTCGAGGTCGTTCTCGTACGGCGAGATCTCGGCCACCACGTAGCCCACCCCGTCGAGCTCGGTCCAGCCCAGCCACGGGTCGGCGTGCGCCTGCAATGCCGACTGCGAGACCGCCGTGCGGTGACCGTGGTGCTGGAAGTAGTCGCGGGCCCGCGCGTCGTCGACGATCCGGCTGGGGGCCGCGACGTTGCCCTGCTTCATCGTCAGCACGATGTCGTTCTCCAGCGCCTGGGTGTGGCCCTCGACGAGCAGGTTGTAGGCAGGCAGGCCGGCGCTGCCGATGCCGAAGCCGGAGGCGGCGACGACGTCCTTGAGGTCGTAGGTGATGCTGCCCATCCGCTTGGAGTCGGGGATGGTGCCCAGGTAGCCCTGGTAGGCCTTCTCCACCCGCCGCCGCTCGCGCCGGCCCAGCTCGCGGCCGGCCGGCCCGTGGCGGAACCGGCGCACGTACTCCTCGACCACAGTCCTGCGTTCGAGCAGGTCGATGCGCGTGGACAGCTGTGCCTGCAGCAGCGCCGTCCTGACCGCTCCCCGCGCGGTCCGCAGGTCGAGCGCCCAGTCGTGGTCCCGGTCGGTGTCCACGAAGAAGCGCACCTGGTCGGCATAGGACCGCAGGTAGGTGGCGCAGAGGTCGTCGATCGCCTGGTCGGGCAGCGCCTTCTGCCATCCCATCAGCGCGACGCTTGCCACGAACCGCCGCAGGTCCCAGGTGTAGTGGCCGAGGTAGGCCTCGTCGAAGTCGTTGACGTCGAAGACCAGGACGCCCTTGCCGTCCATGTAGGTGCCGAAGTTCTCGGCGTGCAGATCGCCCTGGATCCACACCCGGCTGGTGCGTTCGTCGACCCAGGGCGCGTCGAGGCCAGGGTCGGCCGCCATGTCGGCGTAGAACAGGCAGGCGCTGCCGCGGTAGAACGCGAAGGGGTCGGCCGCCATCTTCCGGAACTTCACCCGGAAGGCGTCCTCGTCGGCCTTCATCAGGTCGGCGAACGACTCGACCAGGGTGTCCACGATGAACGGCTGACGGTCCGCCTGGCGTGAGGGGGCAGGCACGGGCGCTCCCTTCATCGCTTGCTCGTCGGCACCTCCATGCCCTCGCACACCCCGCGCCACACGTCCCTGGCCGGCTCGCCGTCGTCGAGGGCCGACCGGACGGTGCGGTTGCCGAGCTCGGCGAAGACGTGGTCCGCCGCCAGCGACTCGGCGTGCGGTCCGAACGCCTCGCGCATCCGGTCCCAGAAGTCGGAGAGCCTCACAGCGACCATTATCCGGGTGCCGGTCAGCTGAGCAGCAGCCGCTCGAGCCGCCGCCCCGCGACGAGGGCGCCGACCAGGCCCAGCCCGGCCAGCACGGTGGCGTGGCCGAGCGACGCGGCGGAGACGGTCCCCGTCGTGAGCTCGCGGACCAGAGCGGCACCGTGGTAGAGCGGCGAGAGCTGTACGACGGCCTGCAGCCCCGCCGGGTAGGTCGACAGCGGGTAGAACGTGGCCGAGAAGAGGAACATCGGCATGGTCGCCAACGTGACGTACTCGAAGTCCTGCCAGGACCTCATGTAGCTGGTGGCGGCCAGGCCGACCGCGGCGAACGCGAAGCCGATGAGCAGTGCGGCCGGCAGCACCAGCAGTGCCCACCACGAGCTGACCAGACCCATGACCAGCATCACGACGAGGAACATGGTCGAGTAGAACAGCCCCCGGAGCAGCGCCCACACGATCTCACCGGTCGCGATGTCCCTGGTGGTCATCGGGGTCGCGAGCATGGCGTCGTAGGTCTTCTGGTACTTCAGCTTGAAGAAGACGTTGAACGTCACGTCGTAGATGGCGCCGTTCATCGCGCTGGAGGCCAGCATGGCGGGGGCGATGAAGGCGGTGTAGCTCACCAGCTCGCCGCCCGGCAGCTCGACGTCGCCCACCAGCTTGGCCACGCCGACACCGATGGACAGCAGGTAGAACA
>JBOGDY010000354.1:0-3027 GCA_050742955.1 Actinomycetes bacterium
TGTTGGCCGCGGCCGCCATGTCAGGCCTCGACCTTCGCGACGAAGTAGAGGAACGGCTCGGACACGTCCACGAACTGGTGCGGCACCCCGCCCGGAACCACCAGGACGTCCCCCTCGGCGAGGTGGTGACGGGTGCCGCCGGCGATCGCCCGGCCCCGCAGCTCGCCGGGTCCGGCGCCGCGCGGCTCGAGCAGCGCACCACCGGCGACGACGGTCGCGGTGCCCTCGACGACGTGCATGATGTCTGCGACGTTCTCGTGCCACTCGGCCTCTCCGGGCTGCTCGCGGCGCCCGGCGTCGACCTTGAAGCGCTGCTCGTCCAGCAGCAGTCCGCCGGTCGCGAACCGCTCGCGGACGGCCTGCCGCGGGAAGAACACCGCGTCCTTGGCGCCGTCTGCGGCGGCGGCCGCCTCGGCGGCCCGCTGGCCGACCACCGCAAGCTCCTGGTCCTCGGCCGCTGACGACGCCCCGCTCACCCCGACCGCGCCGACGACGTGACCGTCCACGGTGATCGGTATGCCGCCCTGAAGCGGAACGGCCCCGGCCAGGTGCAGGGCAGACGGGCGACCGCCCGAGGCCTGGTCCTCGAAGTCCTTGCTGGGCCGGCGGAACAGCGCCGCCGTGCGGGCCTTGTCCGTGGCCACGCCGACGCTGGCCACCTGCGCGGCGTCCGGGCGCCACACGAAGACCAGGTCGCCGCCCGCGTCGACGACCGACACGACCGGCGCGACCCCGCGAGCCGTGGCCAGCGCCCCCGCCGCCTCGGCGGCCATCCGCGCACCGGAGTAGGTGAGCGCGGGAACCTCCACCGTCGAGAACGTCGCTGCTGCCCCGGCGATCGACACAGCCTCGTCCTCGTCGGTGGTCTCACCGCTGGTGCCGACGGCGCCGACGACCTCGTCGTCGACCTTCAGCGGGATGCCGCCGATCAGGGCGCTCGCTCCGTGGAGTGCGAGGGCACCCAGTCGCCCGCCGCTCACCTGCTCCTCGAGCTCGCGGCTCGGGCGGACGAAGATGGCGGCGGTGCGGGCCTTGTCGATGGCGACCTGGTCGCTCGCAGCCTGCGCGTCGGGGGTGCGTCTCAGCGCGAGCACCCGGCCGGACGCGTCGACGACCACGATCACGACGCGCGAGCCTGCCGTCAACGCGGCCTTCTCCGCGGCAGCCATCACGGCGTCGACGCCGGCGGTGTCGAGCACCCGGCGGGACTTGGTGGCGGACATGAGTCAGGTTCCCTTCGTGTCGAGCACGGCCGCCCACACGGCGGTGTCCGTGGTGATGTAGAGGACGTTGCGGTCCGGGCCGCCGAACGCGAAGTTGACGGCGCCGGCACAGTTGATGCGGCCGAGCAGGCGGCCCTCGGGTGAGTGCACCAGGACGCCGGCCGGCGACGAGACGTAGACCCGCCCGGCCTCGTCGACCTTGACTCCGTCGGGGATCCCGGGCGTGGTGACGGCGAACAGCCGCTGCCCGGTCAGGCGGCCCGCCGTGACGTCGAACGACAGCACGTGGTGCGGCAGACCAACGTGGAAGCTCCCAGGTTCCTGGTTGGCGCCGCTGTCGGTGACGTAGAGCACGGAGCCGTCTGGCGAGAAGGCGAGGCCGTTGGGCTTGACGAACGAGTCGGCCACCACGTCCAGCGACCCCGTCCCTGGGTCGTAGCGGTAGACGAAGTCGCCGACCTCTGGCTGCGGTCGGAAACCCTGCAGGAAGCCGTAGGACGGGTCGGTGAACCACACGGTCCCGTCGCCACGCACGACGACGTCGTTGGGCGAGTTCAACGGCAGCCCGTGCCACGAGTCGACGACCGTCGTGGTGGCGCCGGTCAGCGGCTGCACGCGGCTGATCCGCGCCGGGGCCGAACGGTCGCCCTGCTCGCACACGACGAGGTCGCCGTCCGTCGTCGCCGTCATCCCGTTCGGTCGCCCCGTCGTGGCCGCCACCACCGAGAGCCGTTCCCGCTCCAGGGGGAACCGCGTCCCGTCGAGGTCCAGCCGTTTGATGTGCGAGCCCGAGACGTCCGGCAGGCTGGTGAAGTAGAGCGCGTCCTGGTCGGGCGCGTAGACCGGGCCTTCGTGCGCGTCCACGTCGACGACGTGCGCGAGGACGGGAACAGGACCGATGACGTTGCGGAACGCCCCGTCGTACGACGTGAAACCCTCCTCGTGCACCTCCCGCACCGGCCGCTGGGCAGTCGTCGTCATCGCGGTCCGGTCCCTGCCGCGAACGTCGACAGTGTCACCGGGACGGCCTGGCTGGGGACCTGCGGCTGCACGACCGGCTCGGCCAGGGTGCTCGCACCGAGCCGGCCGGCGATGCCCTCGGCGACCCGCATGGCGTTGGCGATGATGGTGAGCGTCGGGTTCACAGCGGTGCTCGACACGAAGAAGCTCGAGTCCGCGACGTAGACGTTGTCCAGCTCGTGCAGCCTGCAGTCGAGGTCGAGCGCGGACGTTGCCGGGTCGGGGCCGAAGCGGACGGTGCCGTTCTGGTGCGCCACCCCGGACACACCGAGCCGGCCGCCGACGTAGGACAGGTTCTCGTAGACCTCGTCGCGGCACTGCATCGCCGACAGCAGGCTCTCGAACTTCTCCCGCAGCCGTCGGTGTGCCTCGAGGTTGGTCGGGGTGTAGCTGAGCCCGATCCCGCCGTCTCCGTCCACGGTCACCCGGTTGTCCGGCAGCGGGAGGTCCTCGGTCGTGAGCCAGAAGTCCAGCGCGTGCCGGGCGACCTCGGCCGGGTCCGGGTGGTCCTTCACGTCGAAGCCGATCAGGGTGGCGTCGCTCTTGCCGAGCATCTGCATGGCACCCAGCGGGTAGGGGAAGTCGCTGTCGGGGTCGGCGAAGTAGAAGTCGTTGATGCCCAGCGTCTTCTGGAACTTCGTCGGGTTGGGCGACTTCGAGAAGGCGATCAGCGACGAGTTGTTGTGCAGCATCAGGTTGCGGCCGACCAGACCGGAGCCGTTGCCGAGGCCGTCGGGGTGCTCGTCGCTCGCGGACCGCAGCAGCAGCGCGGCCGAGTTGATGG
>JBOGDY010000355.1:0-3013 GCA_050742955.1 Actinomycetes bacterium
GCCTCGAGGTGACGGCCACCGACGGCGTCAACCCCGCGGTGACGGCGAACGCGACGGTCGAGGTCACCAACAACGATCCGGCGGTCGGCACGCTCGCCGCGGCATTCACCGGTCCGTGCACCGTCGCAGTGACCGCGCCGTTCACCGACTCGGGCAGCAACGACACGCACACAGCGACGGTCGACTTCGGTGACGGCGCCGGCCCGGCGGGCGCCACCGTCTCCGAGTCCGCCGGCTCCGGCAGCATCACTGCCACGCACGAGTACACCTCGGCCGGCACGTTCCCCCTGACGGCGACCGTCGCGGACGATGACGGCGGCGGCGACTCGTCAGCTGCGCCGGCGACGACGAAGAACAGTCCGGGGGCGTTCCTGCCGCCCATCAACGCGGGCGGGACGCGCAGCAGCTTCAAGATCGGCAGCACCATCCCGGTCAAGGTCGGGGTCACCGACTGCGACGGGACGCCCGTGTCGACGCTGGCCCCGCGGGTGCAGCTGGACAAGGTCGACGCAGTACCCGACGGCCCGGTGAACGAGCCGCAGATCTCCGAGGCGCCGACCAACGGCAAGGAGATGCGCTGGGTCGGCGGTGACCAGTTCTACCTCTACAACCTGTCCACGAAGAACAGCCAGTTCAGCGTGGACGGCGGTGCGCTGACACCCGGCACCTACCGGATCACCGTGACGGACGGGTCCTTCCACCAGGGCTCCAGCGTCTACGTCAACCTCCGTTAGGAGGTTCCGCCGCCGGCGCAGGGGTGTCGTCCGAGCGGACGGCACCCCTGCGTCGCGGCGTTCCGGGCCCGTCGCGGGCGCCGGATCGGGCGCGGCTCACCGGCCGGGGCCGCCGAACGGGTGAACCTGCGCCCTGTGGGCCCTGCTCTGGTGTGATATGTCTGGTAGGTGCGGTGCGACGTTGTCGCATGGCCCGAACACCGGCGGGGTAGACCCTCCTCGAACGGCCGACAACCCGTCGAGCCGCCACCGGCCGTAACCACGGAGGTTCTTCACATGGGCATCGGCGTCAGCATCTTCCTGGTCGCGGTTGGCGCGATCCTGGCCTTCGCGCTGAACGTCACCGTCTCCGGCGTCGACCTCGACGTCGTCGGCTACATCCTGATGGCCGTGGGCCTGATCGGGCTGATCATGACCGCGTTCATCTGGGGCCCGCGCAGCCGCGGCCGCGGCGACGTGGTCCAGGAGCGCCGGGTCTACGACGACCGCATCTGACCACTGACCCTCACCACTGCACGGCGCCGAGGCCGGTGGTCCCGCGGGATCACCGGCCTCGCCACGTGACCGGAGGACTGGAACCCACCTCATGCGCTTCTCGATCGGAACCGGCGTCGTCCTGCTCGCGATCGGCGGCGTCCTCGCCTTCGCCGTCCGGGCACCCGACGAGGTCGAGGAGTACGTCGACGTGATCGACCTAGGCCTGATCCTCATGTGGGCCGGGGTCCTGGTCCTGGTGATGATGGTCGTGATGAACCGTCCCCGCCGTCCGAAGCGGCGCTCCACGTCGTACGACGAGGGGCAGGACAACTGGTACGAGAACGACGTGCACCGGGCGGGCTACAAAGGCGAGACCCGTCGGCTGCCCACGGTGCGCGACGGCCGGCGACGCTGAGGTCGGCTAACTACGCAGGACCAGCTCGAGCCGGTCCGGCGCACCGGGCGTGATCCGCACCGGCACCCCCCAGTCCTGCCGGTGCCGGACCGGGACTCGAAATGCCCAGCTCAGCAACGAGTCTGGGCCTCGTGACTGAGGCCTTACTCAACTCCCTCCTCCGCGCGGACCGACGCACCAGTCACGGTCGGAGGGTTCGTGGCCCAGACGAACGTGAGGCGTTGGCTCGGGGCGAAGCGTCGGCCCAGGATGCCTTGGGAGACGCGGACCTCTAGCAGGGCGAGTTTCAGGAGGTCCCGTTGGGCGCGCATGTCCGCCCCCTGCCACGCCTCGCGGACAAGGACGGGATCCAGGAGCAGCGAGATGTCCGCCTCCGGGACAGGGTTCGCGGTCAGGGTCCGCTGCAGTCCCTCGATGCGCCGAGAGAGCGCAGCGGAGACCCGGACATAGCCCTCCGGGTCCAGAGTCCGATGAACGTGGTGGTCGTCACCCAGAGCGGCCAGGGCGGCCTCCTCCTGGTCCAGCGCGGCCAGAACGGACGCCCGCTTCGCCACAGCCTCGGGGTTGTGCCGAGCGACCCATCGGTCCGCCACGGCGTCCAGGAGCGGGTCCGCCGGGTCCGCGGTGGTGAGGCGGGCGATCCACGCGCGAACCACCGCGGCGTCCAGAGTTTCCTGATAGGCCCCTCCAGGGGTGATACAGGTTCGTCCGAGGCGGACCGACTGGCAGCGATAGGAGTCGCCCGCCTTGCTCATGCGCTCGCCGCACCCGGCACATCGAAGTAGCCCCGTAAGCAGGTGCCGGCTCTCCGGCGACTGCCGCCTCGTCCGCTTGCCATACGACCAGAGCATCGCTCGCAATTCGAACGCCGAAACGATGCGCGCCTGGTCGGCCGGTGAGATGAGCGGTTCCTCGCCGTCCCCCATGATCGAGATAGTCTCGCCGGTCTCGGGGTCGCGCCACGGCTTCACCACACCGGAGTAACGGCCATCGTCCTGCTTCAAAGTCTCGGGAAGCAGCCCAGCCGTGGCCGGTCCGCGCAGCAACTGCGACAATGAACCGACGTTCCATTTGCCTCCGCGCGGCGAGGGGATCGCCTCGGCATTGAGCCAGAGCGTGACCTTGGTGAGCGACGCCCCTTCCAGGATCCGCCGGCCAATCTCCCGCACGATGCGCCCGGCCTCCGGGTCGACGTGCAGGCGGCCATCTCGGTTCACCAGGCCATAGGGCGGCTTTCCTCCGATCCACCGGCCCTGGGTGCGGAGATATGCCTTCGCGGAACGAATGCGAAGGCCCATGTTCGCGGACTCCGTCCGGGCGAGTTCGGAGAGCATGGCGATCAGCAGCCGGGCATCGGGGTGGGAGGAGTCCAGGTTGTCCTGCACGG
>JBOGDY010000356.1:0-3013 GCA_050742955.1 Actinomycetes bacterium
GAGAAGGCGATCAGCGACGAGTTGTTGTGCAGCATCAGGTTGCGGCCGACCAGACCGGAGCCGTTGCCGAGGCCGTCGGGGTGCTCGTCGCTCGCGGACCGCAGCAGCAGCGCGGCCGAGTTGATGGCGCCACCTGCCACGACGACGACGTCGGCCGAGTAGTGCTCGACCGCGCCGTCACGCTCGACCACGACCCGGTCGACGCTGCGGCCGGTGTCGCCGGTCTCCAACCGCGTCACCAGCGCGTTGGTCAGCAGCGTGACGTTGGGATACCGGAGGGCCGGCTCAACGGCGATGACGGCGGCGTCGGCCTTGCCGTTGGTGGGGCACGCGTAGCCGTCGCAGGTGGCGCAGCGGATGCAGGCCGAGCGCCACGGCGCGGCCTCGTCGATGAGGATGCCGTTCGGCAGCGGGAACGGGTTGAGGCCGGCGCCGCGCAGGTCGTCGGACAGCTGCTGGATGCGCGGCTCGTGGCTGATGGCCGGGAACGGGTACGGCGTGGCCGCGGGCGGCTCGGTCGGGTCGGTCCCCCGCTGGCCGTGTACCTGGTAGAGCTGTTCCGCGCGGGTGTACCACGGCTCGAGGTCGCCGTAGGAGATCGGCCAGGCCGGTGAGATGCCGTCGACGTGCTCGACGGCGTGGAAGTCGTGCTCTCTGAAGCGGAACAGGATCGCGCCGTAGACCTTGGTGTTGCCGCCCACGTAGTAGTGCTGCTTGGGCGTGAACTTCTTGCCCGTGCCGACGTCCGTCCACTTTCCGGAGTTGGCGTAGCGCTTGTCGAGCCAGACGGCCTTCGAGTCCCAGTTCTCCACCTCGCGCGGCATGTAGCCGCCGCGCTCGAGGAGCAGGATGCGCTTGCCGGTCGGCGCGAGCGCGTGCGTCAGTGTGCCGCCGCCGGCACCGGACCCGATCACGATGACGTCGTAGTGGTCTGCCATGACGTTCCCTTCAGACGATGGCGAGCGGGGCCACCCACGCGCCGGTGGCGCCGCGCAGCTTGGCGTGGGAGATGACGAGCATGAACTCGTGGACTTGCTCGCGGGCGACGTGCTCGAGCCGCAGGTTCTCCACGACCACGACGCCGTGGTGGGTGTTGAGGGTCTGCGGCACGACGAACGGCTCGGCCGGGTCCTCGGCCGGCACCGGGCCGAAGCTCCAGGTGTCGCAGCCGGTCAGCGCGACGCGGTGGTCGGCCAGCCATCCGGCCAGTGCCATGCCGGGCCCGGGCTCTCCCTCGCCGTACCGCTCGTTGTCGACCCCCCACAGCGAGCCCCAGCCGGTGTGGAACAGCACCGCGTCGCCGGGGTGCGCTCGCAGCCCCTGCCGGGTCAGCGCCCCTTCCGCGTCGTGCGGGGTGATGACGTCGCCCGGCGACATGCGTGCGACCCCGCGAACGGCTGCGATGTCGAGCAGCAGCCCGCGGGTCGCGACCTGAGGCAGGGTGTCGACGCCCAGCTTGTTGGTGCCGTGGTCTTCGGCGATGTCGGCGAGCCGGTGGCCGTTGTACGTGCGGTCGCCGACCTGCAGGTGGTTGAGGGCGTCCATGTGGGTGCCCATCTGCTGGGTCGCGGTGACCTGCTCGACGATCCAGTTGACGCTGTTGCGTCCCCACCCCTCCGCACCCGCGTCCGGGCGGCGGCGGTTGACGTGGTGGGCGTTGGTCGTCAGGTACTGCCGGAACGTGCGGCCGGGGAAGGCCGGGATGTCAGCGTGCAGCACGTGCGCGAGGTCGTAGACAACGCCCCGGCGGACGAGGCGTGCGGCATGCAGCACCTTGCTCGGGGTGACCTCGTTCAGGGCACCCGCCTCGTCGTCCGGACCGTAGCGGGAGGGCCACCAGGTCGCGGTGACGGTGGGCGTCGCGCGCACGGAGGTCTCGGTCATCGCCGGCTCACTCGCTCGACCAGGTCGTCTCGAACGACGGGTAGAGGGTGAGCCCGCCGTCGACGAAGATGGTCTGGCCGGTGATGTAGGCCGCCTCGTCGGAGCACAGGAACGCCGTGACCGCTGCCATCTCCTCGGCGTCACCGGCCCGACGCATCGGGATGTGGCTCTCGACCGCTTGTCGCTTCACCGGGTCGTCGATCCACGACCGGTTGATCGGGGTGACCGTCGCGCCGGGCCCGAGGCCGTTCACGCGGATGCCGCGCGCGGCGTACTCGAGCGCCAGCGTGCGGGTCAGGTTCTGCATGCCGCCCTTGGACACCGAGTAGCCGACGAACCTCGGCTTGGGGATCACCTGGTGGACGCTGGAGACGTTCACGATCGCCCCCGGTCGTTCCGCCGCCAGCCAGTGCCGCAAGGCCTGCTGCGCGCACAGGAAGGCGCCGCGCAGGTTGACGGCGAGCACCTTGTCGAAGTCGGTGACCGCGAGCTTGTCGGTGTCCTCGGCGACCTGGATGCCGGCGTTGTTGATGAGGTAGTCGATGCGGCCGTACTTCGCGAGCACCCGCTCGAACATCGAGGCGACCTGGTCCTCCTGGGACACGTCGGCGTCGACCAGCATCGGGTGGGTGCCAGCCTCGGACATCTCCTTCATGCAGGTGTTCACGCCGTGCTCGATCGACTCCTTGGTCTCCTCCGCCCCCTCGGGACGTCCGACGTAGTTGATGGCGACGTCGACGCCTTGCTCGCCGAGGCGGATGGCGATGGCCTGGCCGATACCCGAGCTGCCGCCGGTCACGACGGCGACCTTGCCCTGCAGACCCTTCATGGTGTGCTCCCTGCGTCGGCGACCCTTGAAGCGCTCAGTCACCGGCACGGACCTGGCGTTACACCCCTGGGTCCGCGACACTGAGCCGGCCGACGAGAGGGGACATGACCATGCGAATGACGGGCCCGACGGGCTACCTGGCCGGGATCCGGACGACCCTGGGAGTGGCCGCACTCACGGCGCCGCGGGTCACCTCCCGCGTCTTCGGCGTGGACCCGGTGCGGCAGCCGGCCATCCCCTACCTGGCGCGGCTGTTCGGGATCCGGGACGTGGTCCTGGCACTCGGCCTCGCGCGGATCG
>JBOGDY010000357.1:0-2984 GCA_050742955.1 Actinomycetes bacterium
AGCAGACCCGCCCGGGTGGTGGCGCCCACCAGCGTGAACGGCGGGATCTCCAACGGGATGGCGGTGGCGCCCGGCCCCTTGCCGACGATGACGTCGACCCGGAAGTCCTCCATCGCCATGTAGAGCATCTCCTCGGCGGGGCGGGCCATCCGGTGGATCTCGTCGAGGAAGAGCACCTCGCCCTCGGCCAGGCTGGACAGGATCGCGGCCAGGTCGCCGGCGTGCTGGATCGCCGGGCCGCTGGTCACCCGCATCGGTGCCTGCAGCTCGGTCGCGATGATCATCGCCAGACTGGTCTTGCCCAGGCCGGGCGGTCCGCTCAGCAGCACGTGGTCGGGCACCCGGTTCCGCTGCCGGGCTGCGGTGAGGACCAGTCCGAGCTGCTCGCGCACCCGCTCCTGGCCGATGAACTCCGCGAGCGACCTGGGGCGCAGCGCCGACTCGACGGCGCGCTCGTCACCGTCGGCGTCCGCACTCATCAGTCGGTCGAGGTCCGCATCGCCGGTCATGCGCGGCTCAATGTCCGCAGGGCCGACCGCAGCAGCACGGCAACGTCGGGCGCTGCCCCCTCGGCCAGCGCCTGTTCGGCCTCGGTGGTGGCGTGACCGACGGCCTCGTCGGCCTCCCGCCCGGACCAGCCGAGCCCGACCAGCGCCCCGTGCAGCTGGTCGCGCCACGCCGCCACGCCGTTGGTCGTCGTCGACGCCGGCCGACCGGACCCGGACGACGCCGCGGTCGGCGGACCCAGCCGGTCCTTGAGCTCCAGCACGATGCGTTGGGCGCCCTTCTTGCCGATGCCCGGCACCTGGGTGAGCGCCGCCAGGTCCTCGGTGGCGACGGCGCGGCGCAGTGTGTCCGGCTCGTGGACCGCCAGCATCGCCTGCGCCAGCCGAGGACCCACCCCGCTGGCGGTCTGCAACAGGTCGAACACGACCCGCTCGTCCTCGTCGGCGAAGCCGTAGAGGGTGAGCGACTCCTCGCGCACCACCAGCGAGGTCGGCAACCGCACGCCGTCACCGATGCGCAGCCCGGCCAGCGTGCCCGGGGTGCAGTGGACCGACAGGCCCACCCCGCCGACCTCGACGACGGCACCGTCCGGCCCCACACCGGCCACCCGGCCGGCCACGAAGGCGATCACCTGCCCACCCCCGCCGCGGCCACGGCCGCGTCGATCCGCGCCGCGGCACCGCCCCGCCAGACGTGGCAGATGGCCAGCCCCAGGGCGTCGGCCGCGTCGGCCGGCTTCGGGGCGGCGTCGAGTCGCAGGATGCGGGTCACCATGGCTCCCACCTGGGCCTTGTCGGCGCGGCCGCTGCCGGTCACCGCGGCCTTCATCTCGCTGGGCGTGTGCAGGGCGACGGGCAGGCCCCGCCGGGCCGCGCAGGTGATGGCGACCGCGCTTGCCTGCGCCGTGCCCATCACCGTGCGCACGTTGTGCTGGCTGAACACCCGCTCGACCGCGACGGCGTCGGGCCGCAGCGCGTCGAGCATGCGGTCGACGGCCCGCTCGATGGCCAGCAGCCGTCGGCCGATGTCGTCGCCGGCCGGGGTGCGCACGACCTCGACCTCGACCAGGCGCATCGCCCGGCCCACCGAGCCCTCGACCACACCTATCCCGCACCGGGTGAGCCCCGGGTCGACGCCGAGCACGCGCACGTCGTACGTCCCTTCGTCCGAACATCTGTTCGGATCCGAGGCTAACGGCGGGAGGTGACGATCCGCGGGTGCGACGCGCCGGACCGCGCGGTAGGCCGCGAGAGGTGTCAGCCGACCCGTTCCATGATCTCGTCGCTGACGTCGTAGTTGGCCCAGACGTTCTGCACGTCGTCGGAGTCCTCGAGCGCCTCGATCAGGCGGAACACCCTCTTGGCGGCGTCCTCGTCGAGGGGTACGTGGACGGACGGCAGGAAGGACGCGTCGGCCGAGTCGTAGTCGAGGCCCGCGTCCTGCAGGGCGGTCCTGACCGCGACCAGGTCGGTCGCCTCGGACACCACCTCGAAGGCCTCCTCGAGGTCGTTGACCTCCTCGGCCCCCGCGTCCAGGACGGCGGTGAGCACGTCGTCCTCGGACATCCCACCCGTCTTGGGCACGATGACCACACCCTTACGGTTGAACAGGTAGGACACCGAACCGGGGTCGGCCATCGACCCGCCGCCGCGGGTCAGCGCGGTGCGCACCTCCGCGGCGGCCCGGTTGCGGTTGTCGGTGAGGCACTCGACGAGCACCGCGACGCCCCCCGGCCCGTACCCCTCGTACATGATCGTCTGGTAGTCGGCGCCGCCCCCCTCCGCGCCGGACCCGCGCTTGACCGCGCGGTCGATGTTGTCGTTGGGGACCGAGGACTTCTTGGCCTTCTGGATCGCGTCGTAGAGCGTCGGGTTGCCGGCCGGGTCGCCGCCGCCGGTGCGTGCCGCCACCTCGACGTTCTTGACCAGCTTGGCGAACATCTTGCCGCGGCGAGCGTCGACGACCGCCTTCTTGTGCTTGGTGGTCGCCCACTTGGAGTGGCCGCTCATGAACGCTCCCTCACCATCTGCAGGAAGAGCTCGTGGACCCGCGGGTCACCGGTGAGCTCCGGGTGGAAGGACGTGGCCAGCAGCTGGCCCTGGGCCCCGCCACGGACTGCGACGATCCTACTGGCGGCCTCCCCCGGACCCTCCCCCGTCGTCAGGCTGTGCACGCGCGTGCCGAGCCGGGCCAGCACCTGCACCTGCGGGCCGGCCGACTCGACCCACGGCGCGCGGATGAAGACCGCCTCCATCGGCCCGCCGTCCACCCCGGCAAGCTCGATCTGGCCCTCGAACGAGTCGACCTGGCGGCCGAAGGCATTACGGCGTACGACGATGTCGATCCCGCCGATGGTGGCCTGACCGGCCACGCCGTCCTCGATCCGGTCGGCCAGCATGATCATCCCCGCGCACGAGCCGTAGGCGGGCAGGCCCGACTCGACCTTCTTGCGCAGCGGCTCGAGCAGGTCGAACGCC
>JBOGDY010000358.1:0-2967 GCA_050742955.1 Actinomycetes bacterium
GGGCCGCCCCGGGACCGGGGCGGCCCTCTGTGCGTTCAACCGGTCAACTCAGTCGTCGTTCCACTTCGGGTCGTTCTCCCACTGCTCGGTCCGCTCGGCCGCGTGCTGCAGGGCACGGGAAGCCTCCTGCGAGCTCGCGTAGGGCCCCAGGCGTTCGGTGCCGGCACATCCCATGCCCTGCTCGACGGTCTGGTGGTTGAGACAGAACCACCACTGATCATCCTGATCGCTCATGCCTGCATCCTGCCCCGCTATCTAGACTCTTGCACCATGACGATGCTGCTGACGCCGGGCACCATCTCGCCCACCCTGCCGGTGCCGACCGGGATCGTGCGCCCTGACTACGTCGGCCGCGACCAGCCGCGCCGCCACACAGGGTCCGAGGTCAAGGACGCCACGACGGTCGATGCGATGCGCGTCGCCGGGCGGCTGGCCGCCCAGGCGCTCGCGGAGGTGGGCCGGCACGTCGCGCCGGGAGTCACCACCGACGCCCTCGACCGGATCGGTCACGACTTCCTGGTCGACCGTGGGGCCTACCCCTCGACGTTGGGCTACCGGGGCTTCCCCAAGTCGCTGTGCACGTCCGTCAATGAGGTCGTCTGCCACGGCATCCCCGACTCGACCGTGCTCCGGGACGGCGACATCGTCAACGTCGACATCACCGCCTTCATCGGTGGCGTGCACGGCGACACGGATGCGACGTTCCTGGTCGGCGACGTGGACGAGGAGTCGCGCCTGCTCGTCGAGCGGACCAGGGAGGCCATGCTGCGGGGCATCAAGGCCGTCGTCCCCGGTCGCCAGGTCAGCGTCATCGGCCGCGTCATCGAGGCCTACGCCCGCCGGTTCGGCTACGGCGTGGTCCGTGACTTCACCGGTCACGGGATCGGCACGGCCTTCCACTCGGGCCTGGTCATCCCGCACTACGACGACCCTCGTCACGACACGGTCATGGAGCCGGGCATGACCTTCACGATCGAGCCGATGCTGAACCTCGGCACCCACGAGTGGGACATGTGGGACGACGGCTGGACCGTGGTCACCAAGGACCGTCGCCGGTCCGCACAGTTCGAGCACACCGTGCTGGTCACGGAGGACGGCAGCGAGGTGCTCACCCTGCCGTGACCCGTCAGCTTGCCCTTGCTTCTCGTCGTCCCGACGACCCGATGCCCGCGCTCGACCAGCTGCGGCACCAAGCGCCGACCGGCTCCCGCCGCGCCAGCCACCAGGATGTCCATGCCTCCTCCTTCACCATTCCCGGGATCTAAGACGAGGCGAGCCATCGTCCAGTGACAACGACGGCTCGGCTGCGGCCGCGAGTCGCGGGCGGCGGACGAGCCGGCCTGTAAGCCGGGTTCTGTCGTGCGCGCGAGGCGCACGGGCGGCCATCCATCTCGGGCTGCCGTTGCCGACAGCCTCCAGCGGCCTACCCGGGAGCTCGGGCGGGCCGCCCTCGAACGCTCCCTGTCTGGCCTTGCTCCGGGTGGGGTTTACCGAGCCGCCCGGGTCACCCCGGGCGCTGGTGGTCTCTTACACCACCGTTTCACCCTTGCCCCGGGCCGGAGCCCGAGGCGGTCTGTTCTCTGTGGCACTGTCCCGCGGGTCACCCCGGGTGGGCGTTACCCACCACCCTGCCCTGTGGAGCCCGGACTTTCCTCGGCAGGATCTCTCCTGACGCGACCGCCCGGCCGGCTCGTCCGCCGTGCCCCCAGCCTACGCCGCTCAGGCCAGCGTGAAGCGAACCCGCCGCTCGTGCACGTCGGCCTCGGTGAGCCGGACCCGCACCTGCTCGCCGAGCGGCAGGTCACCGTCGCAGGCGGCCCGGACGGCGGGCTCGCGCAGCTGCACCGTGCCACCGCCCTTCTCGCTGACCTCGACCACCGCCGCCTCGAACACCTCCCCGACCGAGCCACGAAGCACGACGGACTCCATCAACGCCACGCACTCCCGCTCGAGGGCGCCGGCCAGCCGGTCGCTCTCGGCCATCGTCTTCGGCAGGGCAGGCAGCGCGTCGCGCACCCAGCCGGGCACCTCGTGGCCGGCGCACAGCGCCAGGCAGACCTCCCCGACGTAGCGGTCGACGAGGCGGCGCAGCGGGGCGGTCGTGTGCGCGTACTCCGCCGCGACCGCGGCGTGAGTCGCCTGCTCGGGCACCCCGCCGTCGAAGGCGGTGTAGCCGGCTCCCCGAAGCAGCATGGTCGCCTCCTCCGCCAGGGCGGCATGGCGCGGGTTGGTCGGGTCGAGGTCGCGGATCACCTCGGCGTACGACGTGGACTCGTCCCACTCCACGTCGAGCACGCGCGCGGCCCGGCGCAGCTTTCGGATCTCCTCCGCGGGCGCCGCCGGGAGGGTGCGCAGCACGCCCACCTCGCCGTGCAGCATCAGGTCGGCCGCCGCCATGCCGGTCATCAGCGAGATCTGCTCGTTCCAGCGCTCCGACTCGAGCGGCACCCGGTAGGTCAGGCCGTAACCGTCGCCGTGCTCGACGATCTCCTGCTCGGGAACCGGCAGGCTGACCCCGCCGCGCTCGACCTCGCGAGCGATCCGCAGCCGGCCCACCTCGGCGAGCAGCGCAAGCCGCTCGTCGCTCCCGGCGTCCACCGCGTCGAGCGCCGCCGCGTAGTCGAGCCGGTCACGCGACCGCACGAGGGCGCGGTGCACCCGCACCGCCCGTTGCTCGCCCTCGGCATCGAGGTCGATGGTCCACAGCAGCGCCGGGCGCACCTCGTCCGGCAGCAGCGAGGCCGCCCCCTCGGACAGCACCGGCGGGTGCAGCGGGGTGCGGGTGTCGGGGCTGTAGAGGGTCTCCCCGCGCCGGTGCGCCTCCCCGTCGATCGCCCCACCGGCCACCACGAAGGCCGCGACGTCCGCGATCGCGTAGCGCACCCGGAAGCCGTGGTCGCGCCGCTCGAGGTGCATGGCCTGGTCGAGGTCCATCGAGCCGGGCGGGTCGATGGTGAGGAAGGGCAG
>JBOGDY010000359.1:0-2939 GCA_050742955.1 Actinomycetes bacterium
GCGGTCGGGCGCCGCTGACCCGCAGCAGCAGGCTCAGGCCCGGCTCGAGACTTGCCGATTCGTTACGCAGCGTCCACCGTGCCCGAGTGGACGCGTGCCGGTTTGACCGGTCACACTGCCAGGACGTCACCTCCTCACCGGACGGGGGACGTCGGCGAGGAGGAGCGGTGCTCGGGGTTTGGGGCGGGACGTCCGCCGGTTCAGGCAGCGGCGGACACCGTCGCGGGTGGTGCGCGGCCGTAGCGACCCTGCTGCTGGTGCCGCTGGTGGCCGGCTGCTCGTCGACGGCACCGACACCGGCGACCAATGTCGCGGCCGGCGCGGTGGAGAAGCAGGTCCCCCGGGCGAGCATCACGGTGGCGCCCCCGGCCGGCAGCACGGCCGTGCCGCTCGACGCGACGGTGCAGGTCGACGCCGACAAGGGCCGGCTCACCACCGTGACCGTGACCGACCACAGGTCGCGGCCGCTGGCCGGACAGGTGTCGGCCGACGGCAGCTCGTGGACCGCCACCGGCTCCCTGCGACTCGCCTCCAGCTACATCGTCAAGGCCACCGCCGTGGACGCCAAGGGTCTCGAGACGACCACCTCGTCGTCGTTCGTGACGGTCAAGCCCTCGGCCCGGCTGGAGACCAGCATCTCGCCGCTCAGCGGGTCGACGGTGGGCGTGGGCATGCCGATCATTGTGCGCCTGAGCAAGCCCGCGAAGGACCGCGCCGCCGTCGAGCGCAGGCTGACGATCGACTCCTCCAAGGCGATCGACGGCTCGTGGAGCTGGGTCGGTGACGAGGAGGTCCACTTCCGGCCCCGCCACTACTGGCCGGCCTACACCGACGTCACCCTTCGCGTGAGGCTGCGGGACGTCCACGTCGGCAAGGGTGTCTACGGCGGGAAGAACCGCACCATCAAGTTCTCGACCGGTGCCTCGATGGTGACGGTGATCAACGTCAAGAAGCACAGGGCCACCATCCACCGAAACGGCAAGGTGGCCCGCACCGTGCCCGTCAGCACCGGCAAGGCGGGGTTCCTGACCCGCGGCGGCACGAAGGTCGTCCTCGAGAAGCACAGGCTGAAGGTCATGGACGCCGCGACCATCGGTATCGGGCGGAACGACCCCGAGTACTACCGGCTCGACGTTCCCTACGCGATGCGGGTCACCTGGAGCGGCGAGTTCGTGCACGCCGCACCGTGGTCGACTGCCAGCCAGGGCCGCGAGAACGTGAGCCACGGCTGCGTCGGGATGAGCACGAGCAACGCGATCTGGCTGTTCAACCAGACCAACATCGGCGACGTCGTGCGAGTGGTCGGGTCACCGCGCACCCTGGAGCCGGGCAACGGCTACACCGACTGGAACGTGTCCTGGGCTGACTGGGTGGCCGGAAGCGCCCTCTGAGGGTGGCCTTGCGCGGTGACTCCGAAGGGCGCCGCGCCGCCGCAGCGGTCCCGGGGGAGGGATGGTTCAGGAACGGTCCCGGGGGGATGGTTCAGGAACGGTCCCGGGGAGTGATGGTTCAGGAACGGTCCCTGGGGGAGTGATGGTTCCGGAGCGTCATCCGGCAGACGGGTAATCACCCGTCTGCCGGGTAGAGCTCGGCGGCCGACCCCACTCGGAGCAAACCGGGCTCTGCGCGGGCGACGCTCTAGTGGTGCCCGCTGGCCTCGAGCTCGCGGACCTCCTGCGGCGTGGGCGGCTCCACCCGGTCCTCGAAGTAGAAGCGGGACACCCTGGCCCGCATCTTGGAGATCATGATGCGCCGGCGGGGGATGCCGTTGTCGTCGGTCGCCGGCTCGAGCTGGTAGGGCCGGGTGGCCTCGTGCTGGGTGAGCATCCAGCGCTCGGTGTCCGAGATGGGCTCGTGCACCTCGATCATCTCGCCGTGGGGCAGCTGCATGATGCGCCCGGTCTCGCGGCCGTGGAGCACCTTGTCGCGGTCACGCCGCTGCAGCCCCAGGCAGATGCGCTTGGTCACGACGTAGACCAACGGTGGGACCACGAAGACGAGGACGCGGAAGGCCCACGTGATCGCGTTGATCGACAGGTCGAACGTCACGGCCAGGATGTCGTTGGCACCCGCCGCGAGCAGCAGCAGCCACGTGGTGAGGGCCATGACGCCCAGCCCGGTGCGCGTGGGCACGTTGCGCGGCCGGTCGAGCACGTGGTGCTCCCGGTTGTCCCCGGTGACCCAGCGTTCGAGGAAGGGATAGATCGCCATCGGCGTGAACAACAACCCCGGGATGACCAGGGCCGGGACGATGACGTTCATCGGCACCGTGAACCCGAACGCCGCGATCTCCCAGCTGGGGAACAGGCGTAAAGCGCCCTCCAGGAAGCCCATGTACCAGTCGGGCTGGGAGCCGGCCGACACCTCCCCGGGCCGATAGGGGCCGAACAGCCAGATGGGGTTGATGGTCGCGAAGGCCGACAGCAGGGCGGTGGCGCCGAAGGTGATGAAGAAGAACCCGCCCGCCTTGGCGGTGTAGACGGGGAAGAACGGGTAGCCCACCGCGTTCTTCTCGGTCCGCCCGGGCAGCGGGTACTGCGTGTGCTTCTGGTACCAGACCAGCATCAGGTGGACGGTGATCAGCGCCAGGAACAGCCCCGGGATCAGCAGCACGTGAACGGTGAAGAGGCGGGGGATGATCGCCTCGCCGGGGAACTCGCCTCCGAACAGGAAGAACGACAGGTACGTGCCGACCACCGGCAGGGAGAGCAGCACGCCCTCGGTGATCCGCAGGCCGGTCCCGGAGAGCAGGTCGTCGGGCAGCGAGTAGCCCGCCAGCCCCTCGATGAAGCTGAGGGTGATCATGATGAAGCCGATGATCCAGTTGGTCTCGCGCGGCTTGCGGAAGGCGCCGGTGAAGAACACGCGGGACATGTGCACGATCATCGCCGCGACGAAGATCAGCGCCGCCCAGTGGTGGATCTGGCGCATGATCAGGC
>JBOGDY010000360.1:0-2935 GCA_050742955.1 Actinomycetes bacterium
AGCGGGCTCTACGTGCACCCGACGGTCGTGAGTGGCGTGCGGGCCGACGACGAGCTCTACCGGACGGAGACGTTCGGCCCGCTGGTCGGTGTCGGCGCGTGGTCGACGTTCGACGAGGCGGTGTCGTTCGCGAACGGGCATGGCTACGGCCTGTCCGCTGCCATCTACACGTCGGACCCGAAGACCGCGTTCCAGTTCCGCGAGCGGTGCTCGGCCGGCATGGTCAGCGTCAACAACTCGACCTCGGGCGCGGAGGCGCACCTGCCGTTCGGCGGCAACGGCCTGTCCGGCAACGGGTCGCGACAGTCCGGCATCTGGGTGCTCGACCAGTTCACCCGCTGGCAGTCGATGAACTGGGACTACGCCGGCAAGCTGCAGAAGGCCCAGATGGACACCGTCGACCTGGTGTCCGACCCCACCTTCCGCCTCTGACCCCCGCCCTCTGTCCCGGGAAATGATCACGGTTGCGTGATCATTTGACCGTGACAGTGGCCAATTGGGCACTGTTGGGGGGCGTTTGCCGCGGTCGGGGCCGCGGACAACTGCGTGGCGTGACGGCTGGCGGACGCCGGACAATGCCCGGATGCGCAAGATCAACGATCGCCTGCTCAGCTGGGCGTCGATCATCGAGCCGGGCACTCTCGCCCAGGCCGAGGCGACCAGCTCGATGCCGTTCATCCATCCGCACGTCGCGCTGATGCCCGACGCGCACCTCGGCAAGGGCGCGACCGTCGGGTCGGTCATCCCGACACAGCGCTCAGTCATGCCGGCGGCGGTGGGGGTCGACATCGGGTGCGGCATGATCGCCGTACGCACGCAGTTCACCCGCATCGACCTCGCGTCGCGCGACCTGCGGACGCTGCGCGTCGCGATCGAGCAGGCCGTCCCCCTCTCTGCCGGCCGCTACAACCACGCGCTCACCGACACCGCCCGGGTCCGCGTCGACGAGCTCGAGGGACGTGCCCGCACCGACTACGCGCGGTTTGCCGGCAACTGGCGGCTCCAGCTCGGAACGCTCGGGTCCGGCAACCACTTCATCGAGGTGACCGTCGACGAGGACGACGGTGTCTGGCTGTTCCTGCACTCCGGCTCGCGCGGCGTCGGCAACAAGATCGCGACGCACTACATCAAGGTCGCGCAGCAGCTGTGCAGGCAGTGGTGGATCGAGCTGCCCGACCCGGACCTCGCCTACCTCGTCGAGGGCACGCCGGAGTTCTCCGACTACATCCGTGACCTGAGCTGGGCGCAGCGGTTCGCGCTGCTCAACCGCGAGGAGATGATGGACCGCGTCGTTGCCTGCCTCGAGGCGTGGATCGGCGAGCCGGTTGTCGAGCGGGAGCGCATCAACTGCCACCACAACTTCACCCGCAAGGAGCGGCACTTCGGTCGCGATGTCTGGCTGTCCCGCAAGGGCGCCATCGAGGCGTCGCAAGGGACGCCGGGGCTGATCCCGGGGTCGATGGGTACGGCGAGCTACGTGGTCGTCGGGAAGGGCAACCCGGTCTCGCTGAACTCGTCACCGCACGGCGCCGGGCGCAGCTACTCGCGGTCCAAGGCACGCAAGACGTTCAGCCGCGAGCAGCTCCGCGAGTCGATGAGGGGCATCGAGTACCGCGACTCCGACAGCTTCCTGGACGAGATCCCGGCGGCCTACAAGGACATCGACCAGGTGATGGCCGACTCCGTCGACCTGGTCGAGGTACGCCACACGCTGCGCCAGATCGTCAACGTCAAGGGCGACTGAGGTGTCGGGCCTCGGGCCCCCGACCACTTGCGCATGATCGACTCCCATCAATGCAGGAGGCGAGGGTCGGTGGCGCGCATTGTGGTGGACACGTTGTGCTGGTTGAAGCCCTTGAAGCCGCCGCCGCGCGCGAGGTTCTCCAGGTGGGAGCCGGCGGCCCCGATGACGGCGATCTCCGCGGCCTTCGCGGGCTCGAGGTGGCCCGCCGCCACCAGGGCGTCCAGGCGCTGCTGCGGCACGGGCCAGCGCTCGGGCTCGGTGAAGGCCTGGCGCAGGTGCGGCAGGTCGGAGAACGGCGCCATGTGCCCGATGCCCGCCACCGCGAGGTCGTCGCGGAGCCGGTCGAAGTCGAACTGACCCTCGAGGTGGTGCATCCCGGCGGCGAGCAGCGACTCGCCGTGCAGCGCGCACCACAGCCCGACCGTGCCGAGCAGGTCGCCGTCCGGCAGGTCGGTGGCGGCGAAGTCGACCTCGACCTCGTCCTGGGAGAGGTCGACGTCGGCGAAGACCACCAGCCCCGCGCCTGCGTGCTCGAGCACCTGGGCACCCCAGCCGGCCTCCGCGCCGGCATGGAACCGCTCGCGCAGGGTGAAGCCGAGCACCCGCAGCACCTCGATGAGCCCGCGGAACGCCGACCGCGAGCTGCGGAAGGTGTGGTGGTCGTGGTTGCCCCAGCCCAGGCCCAGCCGGTCCGCCCGGGCGTGCTGCACCGCGGCGGCCGCGTTGCGCCGCTGCCAGTAGGAGCGCTCCACCTCCATGGCGTACGACGCGGCGAGGTCCGGCCCGACCAGGTCGACCATGGCCGCCGCCCGCCCCCGGGCGTCCGCCAGCCCGGCCGCCACGTCGTGTCCCCGCGGTCGCTCGGCCCACAGCCGGTGCGCGGCGACGGTCGCCAGCAGCTGCCCGTCCGACAGCTCCGCCGGCGCCACCCCGCACGACCAGGAGCGGCGCTCCACGCCGGCGACGGCGACCGGTTCTCCGGCCGCGGTGACGACCGCGCGGCGCAGCCCCGACCTCGGCGAACCCGCCACGCCGTGCCCACCGTGGGCCGCCGCGAAGGCTGCCGCATCGTCGACCCGGACGGCCAGGGTGCGCTGCGCGGACGGTACGACCGCGGGCAGCTGGGCGCCGGGGTGGCGCCACACCCCGGGTGCGGCGGCGTGACCGTCCCGGAAACCCGCACCGGCGAGG
>JBOGDY010000361.1:0-2933 GCA_050742955.1 Actinomycetes bacterium
CGGTGATCTTCGCCGGCAGCCGGACCGGCCCGTCGTGCAGGAGGTAGGAGGAGCGCAGTGCCTCCACGGTGCCGGGACGGTCCAGGGCGCGGCCCTGTTCGGGATCCACCGTGACGATCTTCGAGCCGTCGAAGCTGACGTCTCCCGCGACCGGCTTTCCGTCGACCCGTTTCGCGAACGCGTCGACGGACTTGGTCAGGGCCGCCTGGTCGATCGCGACCTCCGGCTCCACCGTCTCGGCGCCGAAGAGTCGAGCGACCAGCGAGACCGGGTTCCAGCTGCGGTCTCCGGCCCGGTCGACGGTCGCCGGTACGTCGAGGGCCAGGCCGGAGGCGGCGGGCTTGATCTTGAACGTCTCCTCGCCGACCCGGACCGGGATCTCCGCCGCCGCGTCGTCGGCCAGCTCGCGCTCCAGCGTGGCGCGTGCCTCGGTCCGGCTCATGCCGCCGATGTCCACCCCGAGCACGGTGGTGCCGCGGGCGATGCCGCCGCCGGCGGCGACGTAGGCGACGATCCAGAGCAGCACGAGGCCGCCCACGGCGGCGCCGGCCCAGATGAGGGGGCGCCGGTGAGCGGCCAGTGTCGGGGCGACCTTCTTCTGCAGCACAGGACCTGGTCGGTTGGGGAAGGAGGGGTGGCCTTGGCGGCCACCCCCATGGTACGTGAGGCCCTACGACCGCTCGCGGTAGTGGCCCCTGAAGTAGAGCAGCGGCGCGGCGTCACGGTCCCCCACCTGCACGCCGATCACCTCGCCGAGAACGATGTCGTGGTCACCACCGTCGTAGATCGCGGTGGTGCGGCACTCCATCCACCCCAGCGCCCCCTCGAGCAGGGCGGCCCCGGTCACGGCCCCCCGCCGGTGCGGGAAGCGGTCGAACTGGCCGACCAGCGGGCGCCCCTTCTCGGCGAACCAGCCGGCCGCACGGCGCTGTGCCAGGGACAGGAACGACACCGCCCACGTGCCGTTCTCCACCACGGCGTCATGGAAGCGTGCGTCCTTGTCCACGCACACCAGCACGAGCGGCGGCTCCAGCGACACCGAGGAGAACGCGCTGGCCGTCATCGCATGGTCGAGGCCTCCGGCCACGGTCGTGACCACCGTCACACCGGTGGCGAACTGGCCCACCGACCGCCGGAACGCGTCGGCGTCCACGGCAGGCTGGAGCGGGTCGCCGGACGGCGCCTGACCAGCAGCAGGGACGGACATCACCGCCGACAGTACCTGCGGCGCCGCGGGCACCGGTCAGGCGTGGGTGACGGTGCCCGACAGCCGGGCGTTGTTGATCACGACGGCCGCCGGCTGCTCCACCAGGCGCAACGTGTTCAGCGAGCTCTCGCCGAAGGCGTTCTTCGTGGCGCTCGACAGCGCCAGGCAGCCGACCTCGCGCCCGCCGGCCCGCAGAGGCATGGACAGGAAGGTCGCCATCCGGCCCTCGTCGTCCTTGCCGAGCAGGCCGTCCGGGTCGGCGATGCGCGGCACCAGGTCCTGGACCGCCACCGCTCCGCCGCCGGCCTGGGTGGCCGCGTCGGCGATCGCGCCGAAGAACTCGGTGTACTGCTGCTGCGAGCTGTCCCGTGCCACCGTGAGGTAGGTCGCCCGGTCGTCCAGCATGCAGACCGCCGCGAGGTCGTAGTCCACGATCCGGCCGAGCACCCCGAGGACAGCCGCGACCGTCTCCTCGAACCCGTGCACGTCGGCGGCGATGTGCGTGACCTCGGCCGACACCGAGGCCTCGAACAGCTTGCGGTCCAGCAGCTCGGACACCCGCGCGAGGACCTCGTCGTCGCCGAGCTCGACCGGGTCGGGACGCAGCGGCGGGCGCCCGCCCCGCTTCTCGTCGGCCGCATGCAGCACCTCGCGGATCGCGTCCACGAGCTCGGGCGCCTCGAAGTCCTTGGTCAGGAACCGGTCGGCCCCGGTCTGCGCACCCCAGTACCGGTCGGAGGCCGCGTCCAGCGAGGTCAGCAGCACCAGCGGGATCTCAGCGGTCTGCCAGTCGTCCTTGAGCAGCCGCGCGGCCACGTAGCCGGACAGCCGCGGCATCTGCACGTCGAGGATGACCGCGTCGGGCTGCACCCGGAACGCGGCCTGCACGGCCTCCACGCCGTCCTCCGCGGTCACGACGGCGAAGTCCTCGCGCTCGAGGACGGTGGACACGATGCGCCGCAGGGTCGGGCTGTCGTCCGCGATCAGGACGGTGGGCATCGCGTGGTCCCTCGATTCGTACGGCGTGGCGCGGGGCGGTCAGCGTCCGACCAGACGCCGGACCGTATCGATGAGTTCGGCCTGGTCGAACTCGCTCTTGAGCAGATAGGCGCTGGCTCCTGCGTCGAGCCCGGCCCGCTGGTCGGCCGCGTCCCCCCGGGATGTCATGATCACGACCGGCACGTCCTCCCAGCCGCGGGTGCGGCGGATGTGCCGGGTCAGGGTGAACCCGTCCATGCCGGGCATCTCCACGTCGGAGAGCACCAGGTCGACCGGCAGGTCGGACAGCCGTGCGGCCCCGTCTGCGCCGTCGACGGCGGTGACCACGTCGTACCCGGCGCCCTCGAGGATCACCCGCTGCAGCTCGCGCACGCCGTACGAGTCCTCGACGACCAGCACCCGCGCACGCTCGCGCAGCCGCGCCGCCACCGCCCCGTCGGTGTGCCGCCGCCCACTGGCCACCGCGACGGGGTCCGAGCCGGCGGCCAGCTGGCGGACGGCCAGCTCGCGGATGTCGAGCACCAGCAGCACGCTGCCGTCACTGTCGATGCTGGCGCCCGCCACGGTCGGCAGCCGGCCGAGAAAGCCGCCGAGCTCCTTGACGACCAGCTCCCGCTCCCCCTCCAGCTCGTCGACGGCCAGGCCGAGCAGCTCGGTGACGCCCCCGTGGTGCACGACCACGGCGGCCCGGGGGTCCCGCTCGCCGGGTGCGTCGAGCGCCTGGCCG
>JBOGDY010000362.1:0-2933 GCA_050742955.1 Actinomycetes bacterium
GGGGTCGGGAAGAGTCCCTGCCGCCACCGGGTCCGCGTAGGCAACTCGGTAGACGATCGTGCAGCGACTGCCCGGCTTGTAGCGGACCACGCGTGGCTCGCAGGACGTGATCGAGGCATCGGAGTACCCCGCGTCGTGCAGGGTCCTCTCGAGCAGGTCTCGTGCGGCGTCCGGGTCGACCAGGAACGACAGCGCCGGCAGCGCCTCGTCGACCGCTTGGACGACGAGGTCGAGGCGCGGATCCGTCAGCTGGCAGCGCCAACCCGGCTCGCCGAAGGGCACGCCCGGCACCGGCTCCGGCGCGACGACCGGTTCTTCGAGGGTGGGCACGTGCAGTCTTCCGACGAGTACGACGGTGCGCTCTGCACCCCCGGGATCACGGACCTCGAGTCGGTAACGCGCCAGCCAGTCGCGGCCCTTGGCCCGCAGCCGTTCCGGGACGCAGGCGACGAGCTGGAGGCGGCCGTCGGCCAGCTCCGGCACCTGCTGCCGCAACACCTCTTCCAGTCGCCCGGGCTGCATGGCGGAGGCCAACCAGTCGGGCAGGGCCGCGAAGGGCCGCAACGAGTCGATGATGGGGTGCGTGGGCACGTCGGCGGTGGTCATATCTGGCCCCTTCGGGAAAGGTCGCGGCTTCGGGTCAGCAGTGCGTGGTCGGAGCGCACCCGGTGTTCGTTCATCTGGCGACAGGCGTGCAGTGCGGTCCGTGCGTGGCTGGCGGCGCGGACCGCGGCGATGCGTGCGCGCATCGCCAGGTCGAGATGGACCGCCGGGCGGCTGGCCATCGCATAGGCCAGCAGGAAGGTGCTCGTCAGGCGGCTGAGCATCGGCAGGCTCGCGTCGCCGCCGACCTTCGAGCCGATGGTGTCCAAGGCGGCCAGGAATCGCCCAAGGTCGAGTGCCGGCTCTCCCAGGCAGGCGGCGTCGAGGTCGACGACTGCCATCCCCACCGGACCCGTGAGCACCCGGTCGGGGGTGAAGTCGCCGTGGCAGAGCACGAGCGGCCCGGCCGGGGTCGCGGTGCCCGCGTCGAGCTGACCGCTGACGGCGGCCCAGATCTGCTCAGCGGTGCCCGGCCAGATGTCCGCGACGATTGTGTGCTCACGACGCAGTGCCGTGGTCTCCTCGGCAAGGGTTCGAACCGGCAGGTCAGGCGGCGGCGACGTGCGGTGCAGGGCAGCCAGCACCCGTCCTGCCTCGGCCACGCTCTCGCTGAGGTCCGAACCGCCGAGCCCGGACACGTTGGCGGTCCCGGACTGCAGGCCGGCCTCAACCAGCCCGGACAGGACGTCGGTAGACGGGATGGTCTCGGTCAGCAGGAGATCGAGGTCCGGAAGCCAGCCGAGCGGACGAGGCAGCTGCAGGAGCCCGCGGTTCCCCGTGCCGCGGGAGGCGGCGTACAGCGACCGCGCCTTCGTGGCCGGGGCGTCCCCCTGACCCGGGGGGTAGACCTTCCCGTAGACCGGGAGGTCGTCGGCATCGGAGACAGCCGCGGCGCCCGGGTGCAGGTCGTAGCGCAGCACGCCTGGCCCGAACCGGGGGTGGTGGAGAAGATCAACGCCCGGACGGCCGAACACCCGGGCGCGCCCGGTCCGAGCAGCCAGCCGGCCCAGCACGCCGGCCATGGCCGTCGGGTCGCTGGCGCCCACCAATGACGGCAGGTCGGGGTCGACCGGGAGCGGGTGCATGCCCAGCCCGGCTTCAGGCGCGACGGCGGCCCACTCGCGCCAAGGACCACCCCTGACCGAGTCCCGCGCCCTGGCGGCAACGGGCCGCACCCGGTCGTCCAGGTAGCAGGCCGCAGCCTCACCGTCGCCGTGAACGCGACCGAGCACGGTCTGCTGCCGGGCGCGCCCGTACGGATCGACGATGCGCACGTCGTAGCGCAGCGAGCAGGTGCCGTCCCGGTGGACCCAGAAGGTCCCGGCGCGGACGCCGTCGACCCGCTGACCGGACCGGCAGTCCAGCAGCAGGCGCTCGATCTGCTCGGCCGCGAAGTCCTCGCGCAGGGCCAAGGAGAGCCCGGGCAGGTGTGCCGCGAGCGCCTCCGCGAGGCCGCGCACCGGGGGCGTGGGCGGAGTGCCTTGTCGGGAGAGGGACGGCCGGCTGCCATTCGCGGGCCGGTGGCCGTTGCCGCCGGCCGCAGTCTCGACAGGCGTCCGGCCGGCCACGTCCGCGGCGGGCACGGCAGCAACCCGCACACTCGCCGGGACAACCGTCGGGGGTTCCGCGACCACGACTGACATGGCGGCCTTGACCCTGACCTCGACCGCCTGCTTCGTGTGCATGTGCCGGTCAGAGTCGACGTCCGGCTCGCCGGACAGTTCGCCCGGGCCGGTACTCGCGATCCTCCCCTCGTCGATGACGAGGACGCGGTCCGCGCTGCGGATCAGGCTTTCGTCGTGGGAGATGATGATCGTCGTTCTGCCGTTCATCAGGGTGTGCAGGGCCTCGACGACGAGCCTGGTTGACTCCGTGTCCAGTCCGGTGGTCGGTTCGTCGAGGATCAGGATCGGCGTCTCCCGGATGAACGCCCTCGCGATCGCGATGCGCTGGCGCTGCCCGCCGGAAACGGTGGCGCCCCGTTCGCCGAGCACCGTGTCGTAGCCCTGCGGCAACGCCTCGATGAAATCGTGCGCGTTTGCGGCTCGCGCGGCGGCGACGATGCTGTCCTGGGTTGCGTGCTCGACGCCGTACGCGATGTTCTCCCCCACCGTGCCAGTGAGCAGCACGGTGTCCTGGAGTACGAGGCTCACCTGGCCACGTAGCGACTCCAGGGTGACGGATCGCACGTCCATGCCATCAACGAGCACGGCGCCCTCGTCGGGGTCGTACAAGCGTGGCACGAGCTGGGCGATCGTGCTCTTGCCGGCGCCACTGGCGCCGACGATCGCCACGACCTCGCCCGGTGCGACGGCGAAGTCCACGTCCCG
>JBOGDY010000363.1:0-2922 GCA_050742955.1 Actinomycetes bacterium
GTGCAGGTCGTGCGCTACCGGCCGGGTCGCCGGGCCACAGTGCGCGTCGAGGCGTGGCTGCCGCACGGCCCGGAGGGTCGGCTGACCCGGCGTACGTACTTCGCGAAGATCTACCACGACGGCGCGAAAGCGGCCGCGGTGCACGAAGTCATGAACCGGTTGGCCGGGGCCGACGCGGTCCGCGACGGCCGGGTGCGGGTCGCGCCCGTGGTCGGCTTCCTGCCCGACGTGCCCATGATCGTGCAGGCACCGGTGCCGGGCGTCCCGCTCGACCAGCTGCTCGGCCCGCTGAACCGGGGTGCGGTCCGCCCCGACTCCCGGGCCCGGCCGGGGGTGCTCGCGGCCGCTGCGGCGCTCGCAGCGATCCACGAGTCGGCGCCGTCCGCGGGCCGGCCGCGTTCGCCCGCCTGCGAGGCCGCCCGGATGCTGTCCCGGTCCGAGGCCGTGGCCACGTTCGACCCGGACCTCGGGGCGGCGATGGGGCAGACGGCGAGCCTGCTGATCGCGGCCGTCGCCGACCTGCCGCAGGTGGTCACCGGCGTGCACGGTGACTGCAAGCCGAGCCAGTTCCTGGTCGGGGACGGGCCACCGGCCGTGCTCGACTTCGACCACGCCGGGCCGGGCGACCCCGCAGCCGACGCCGGCGGTTTCGCCGCCAGCATCGAGCAGCTGTCGGTCTGGCAGGCGCTGAGGAGCCGGGACACCGCGGAGGCGGCGGCGCGCAGCCGGTGGCTCGGGGAGCTGCGTGCGGAGTTCCTCGCGGCCTACGTGCAGCACGCGACGGAGTCACCGCTGCCGGCCCGCCGGCTCACCTACCAGGAGTCCGCGGCGCTGCTCCGCAAGGCGCTGCGCGCGTTCGCCCGCAGCCCCCGCTCGCCGATGCCCGCCGCACTGAACGCGGCGGCCCGCTCGCGGCTGTCCCAGCCCGGGCCGGGTGCCCCATGAGCGGCAGCGGGGACCTTCGGCGCACCGTCCGGCTCTTCCGCCGGTTCGGGGGGGGTCAGCGGTGGGCCTTCGCAGTGTCCGGCCTGCTGCTCGTGATCGAGGCCGCCGGCGCGGTCGCCATCCCCGGGGTCCTGGGCTGGATCATCGACACCCTCGAGAAGGGGGAGGCGTTCCTCACCGGGAAGGAGAATCCCCCGGACCTGTTCATCAGGCCGACTGTCGCGGGCACGATCGTGCTCCTGGCGCTCCTGATGGTCGCGTTCGACGCCGTCAAGAGCCTGAGCGACTCGCTCGCCGAGATCTCGCTGGCGAAGGCCGGCCGCAGCGTCGGCTACAACCTGCGGGTGGCGCTGTTCGGTCACCTGCAGAAGCTGTCGTTGGCCTTCCATGTGCGCAAGCGCACCGGTGACGTGCTGACCCGCCTGACGGCTGACGTGACCGCAATGGAGGAGTTCCTCGTCAAGTCGGTGAGCGATCTCGCCGGCAGCGTGCTGCTCATCGTCTTCACGCTGAGCTACATGCTCTACAAGTCGTGGGAGATCACGCTTCTCGCCGTCGTCATCATGCCGTTGCTCGCGTCGGTGTCGAACTGGTTCGCCAAGCGGATCAAGGCCGCGTCGAAGGATCTGCGTGCCAGCGAAGGGGACCTCGCGTCGTCGGCGCAGGAGATGCTGACCTCGATCAGCGTGGTCCAGACCTACGGCCGCAGCGGTTACGAGGAGCGGCGGTTCGCCGAGCAGAGCCACTCGGCGATGAACGCCGTGATGCGCACCGCCCGCCTCGAGGCCGCGTTCAGCTTCACCGTCGGGCTGATGCAGTCCGGGGTCCTGGCCGGCGTGATCTACCTCGGTGGAGTGGTGCTCACCGACAGCATCACCACCGGAACCGTCGTGGCGTTCGTGCTGCTGATGGACCAGATGTTCAAGCCGACGCGGCGGATCATCAAGGAGTGGAACACCATCAGCAAGCTCTACGCCAGCGTGGAGCGCATCAACGACCTGTTCGGCCGCGAACCGGCCGTGCAGGACGCTCCGGACGCGGTCGTGGCCCCGCCGCTGCGAGGGCACATCGAGTTCCGCGACGTGAGCTTCGCCTACCGCGGAGGGTCGGGCGAGGACACCGACGAGGCCCCGACCCGCTTGGCGCTGGACTCGCTGAGCCTCACGATCGCTCCGGGGGAGGTGGTCGCCCTCGTCGGGCACAGCGGCGCCGGCAAGAGCACGATCGCCCAGCTCCTGCCGCGGCTCTACGACCCGCACGCTGGCACGGTGCTGGTGGACGGCATGGACGTGCGAACGCTCACGCTCGAGTCGCTGCGCGCGCAGGTCGGCATGGTGCTGCAGGAGGCGGTGCTGTTCAGCGGCACCATCGCCGAGAACATCGGCTACGGCCGGGAGGGCGCGTCTCGCGAGGAGGTCGTGACGGCCGCGAAGCAGGCCAACGCGCACGACTTCATCAGCGAGTTGCCCGAGGGCTACGACACCGTGCTCGGTGAGCGGGCCGCGACGTTGTCCGGTGGGCAACGGCAGCGACTGTCGATCGCCCGTGCGTTCGTCCGCGGCGCGCCGATCCTCGTCCTGGACGAGCCGACGACGGGCCTGGACGCGGAGTCCTCTGACCTTGTGATGCAGGGGTTGACGACCCTGCTCCGTGGCAAGACGGCAGTGATCATCTCTCACGACTTCAAGCTGATGGAGCTCGCCGACCGGGTGCTGGTGATGTCGGCGGGCCGCATCCTCGAGGAAGGCAGGGCCGAGGACCTGCTGGCCCGTGGTGGCCTGTACGCCGACCTGCACGCCCGCCAGTTCGGGAAGCCCGCGGAAGCCCTCGCCCCCGCACCGGCGGCGGCTCCAGCGGCCGCCGTGGACGGCGACGGTGAGCCCGCCCCGATGCGCCGCCGCGAGTTCGAGACCGTCCTGCTGCAGGCCGTCCCGCTGCCCGCCTCACCAGAGGCCTTCCAGCTGCTCACCGGCCACC
>JBOGDY010000364.1:0-2921 GCA_050742955.1 Actinomycetes bacterium
CGCGGGTCGGCATGGTGGGCGGTTCCTACGGCGGGCAGGTGCAGTTCGCGGTGGCGGGCATCGACCCCCGGGTGGACACGATCGTCCCGATCATCACCTGGAACGACCTGGCCTACTCGCTCGCGCCAAACAACACCGACTTCTCGAGGGGCGTGACCTACCGCACCCCGGGCACCGACAAGTTCCACTGGACCAGCCTGTTCTTCGGTGCGGGCATCGCCGACGGCATCGAGCACGCCGAGACCGACCCGAGCCGGGTGGTGGGCTGCCCGAACTTCCCCGACGAGGCGTGCGTCGCGAAGGCGCAGCTGGACGCGATGGGCTACCCGAGCCTGGAGACCTGGGCGCTGGCACGGCGCGCGTCGGTCACGTCGTACGTCGAGAAGATCCGCATCCCCACACTGCTCGTCCAGGGACAGGCCGACACGCTGTTCAACCTTCAGGAGGCGGTGGCGACCTACCGGGCGCTGCAGGCTCAGGGCACCGAGACGAAGATGATCTGGCAGTCCTGGGGCCACAACGACGGCGCTGACCCGGCCCCCGGCGAGCTGAGCCTGAGCGACCCCGAGAGCAGCTACGAGGGCAAGCGGTTCGCCGACTGGTTCGACCACCACCTCAAGGGCGCACCGGTCGACACCGGCCCCGAGCTCTCCTACTTCCGCGACTGGGTCGACTACGAGGGCATCGCGACACCGGCCTACGGCACCTCCGACAGCTATCCGGTGGGCGGGACGCAGCAGTTGTTCCTGTCCGGACCGGACCGGCTGGTGACCGGGCGGCGGTCGGTGGCGACGGGCAGCGCGTCCTTCGCCAACGTGGCGGGCGAGGCGCCGACCAGCTACAGCGAGGTCTCCGGGCTGCAGGGCGCGACGATCCCAGACGGCATCACCCCGCCGTACGACGCCCCCGGGACGTTCGCCGCCTGGAGCACCCAGCCACTGGCCTCTGCCGTCGACTCCGTCGGCGTCCCGACCCTGGACCTGCGCCTGTCCTCACCGGTCGCCGAGCAGACGCAGCGCACCGGCCCGGCGGGACAGCTGCTGCTGTTCGCGAAGATCTACGACGTGGCACCCGACGGGTCCGTCGAGCTGGTGCACCGCCTGGTGTCGCCCACGCGGGTGAAGGACGTGCGGGAGCCGTTGCACCTCGAGCTGCCGGGCGTCGTGCACCGCTACGAGGCGGGCCACCGCATCAAGGTGGTCGTCGCCGCGACCGATGCCGCCTACCGCAACAACAAGGTCGTGACCCCGGTCACGGTGCTCACGTCGCCGGCCGACCCCGGCACGCTCACCCTGCCCGTCCTCGACTCCAAGGTCCGTGCCGGCTAGAGGCCTTCACTACGGCACGACGGCCCGGCCATCCAGGGGGTGGCCGGGCCGGGCCTTATCGGGACGGGACGTCAGGGGTGCGTCAACGGTCCGCGCCCTCGGCGACGGCGTGGTCGCGGACCCACGAGACGATCTCCGCAGTTGTGGCACCCGGGGTGAACACCTTGGCGACACCCAGCCTCTCCAGCTCGGGCAGATCGGCTTCGGGGATGATGCCCCCTCCGAACACCGTGATGTCGGTGGCCTCGCGCTCGGCCAGCAGCTCGAGCACGCGGGCGAACAGCGTCATGTGAGCACCCGACAGCACGGAGAGCCCCACCGCGTCGGCGTCCTCCTGGATCGCGGTCTCCACGATCTGTTCCGGGGTCTGGTGCAGACCGGTGTAGATGACCTCGACGCCCGCGTCACGGAGGGCCCTGGCCACGACCTTGGCCCCGCGGTCGTGCCCGTCGAGTCCCGGCTTGGCCACCACGACCCGGATCGGCGCCGACGCTGCCATCACACCCTCCTCGCCCGGCACCCCTGCACGGCAGGGTGCGACGGCCGCAGCGTAACCGACGACCGGTGAGGCGTTTCCCGGGCCGGGACTGGGTAAAGCGCCGCTACGGTTGCGTCGGCAAGGGACGACGGACCAGCAGACGAGCCCGCCGGGCTGCACCGGCGGCGGAGCGAAGGGAGCGGCCGTGCGCGACCGGCTCGCACGAGCGCGCACCACCGCCGGGCGAGGAGCCGCCAGCCTGCTGTCACCGACCGGCCTGCGCGGAACCGCGGTCGAGATGGCCTGGATCGCCGCCCATGCCGCGCTCTACCCGATGGGGCTGATCGCCGAGCGGGCCCGGCACGAGTCACCGCGCGACCTGGCCAGCCTCTCGCCGGTGCAACGGGGCCTGCTCATCGGCGACGTCGAGGCCGCCGGCACGCCCATCCTGCTGGTGCACGGCCTGGTCGACAACCGCTCGATCTTCACGCTACTGCGCCGTGGGCTGCGCAGGCGCGGCTTCGGGCGGGTTCTGTCGCTCAACTACAGCCCGCTGACCAGAGACGTCCGGCTGGCCGCGGAGACCCTGTCCGAGCGGGTCGAGCTGCTCTGCGCCGAGACCGGCTTCGAGCGGCTGCACCTGATCGGGCACAGCATGGGCGGCCTCATCGCCCGCTACTACGTGCAGCGCCTCGGCGGTGACGCACGCGTGCACACCCTGGTCACGCTGGGCACCCCGCACGGCGGCACGCGGCCGGCCCACCTGGTGCCGCACCGGCTGGGGCGGCAGCTGCGCCCGGGCAGCGACGTGGTCGCCGAGCTCGCCGAGCCGGCGCCTGGCTGCCGGACCCGCTTTCTCGCCGTGTGGAGCGACCTCGACCAGATGATCGTGCCGAAACGGGCCGCCCGCATCGACCATCCCGACCTCGCGGCGCGCAACGTCCTGGTCCGCGGCGTCGGGCACATGTCACTGCCGATCAACCCCCGGGCGGTCCACGAGATCAGCACCACCCTCGCCCACCTGGGTGCGGACGGCAGCACGGTGACGCCGGGGATAACCTCGATCGGCAGCCACCGGCCCGAGGCGGAGCCCGGGGAGACACCCGGACGACGTC
>JBOGDY010000365.1:0-2917 GCA_050742955.1 Actinomycetes bacterium
AGTGCCACGACCAGCCAGCCGACACCCAGCAGCAGAGGCACCCACCACAACGTGCTGAGCCGAGCGGCGTCCTCCTCGGTGATCGTGTCCTGGCTGGTGAGCAGGTTCGCTGCCATGACCGGACTCCTTTCTTCCCCGGCCACCCGAAACTCGTCCGCCGGGTCAGGCTCAGGGTCCGCCTTGCCGGGACTCCGGGTCTTCGTCCGGCCAGGATGATCCACCGGTGTCACCTCGTCGGCCTGGGTGACGGTCCGGACGCTCTCGAGCTCGAGGCCCTCCGCGACGATCATCCGCATCAGGTCCACGAGGTCCCGGCCATCGGACGCGTCGGTGATCAGCACGCTGTGCTCTGGCAGGCGTCGGGCCGCCGTGTGGGGCAGGGACGACAGCAGGAGCGGGCCGAGCAGGCCCTTTACCCTCAGCTCGTAGGTGCCGACATCCGCAGGCGGTTTGCGTTCGCCCATCCGACCTCCTCTATGGACCGGAGCTCCTCCCTGCCGTGCGCCTCAGCTCGAGCAGCTCGAGGCCCAGGCTCTCCAGGCGGGCGATCAGGGCGTGCAGCCCTTCCTGGTCGATGGCATCAGTGAGGAGGACGGTCTCGGCCGGGACGTCGACCTGCGTCGTCGCGCCGAGCTCCCCCACGAGCCTCGAGGGGGGATGGCCTTCTATGTGGATCTCGTACGTCGTTCGAGGCATCGCGCACTCCGGTAGGGTCCGGCGCTCGACCCGGCGGAGTCGTGGATCGGTGCCGGTGGAACCGGCGTTTCGCGTCACGCTAGGTGCGCGCGGCGGGGCGGTCCTCACCCGTGGCGGAGGAGCCGCACACGGCATTCTCATCGGCCCCTTGGGGTGATCCGGAGGGCCCCTCGGGCTCATCCCGTCGGGACGACGCGCGGCCTACGGCGCCGAGGCAGGCTCGACGGCGACGCAAGGGGCGCCCGACCTCCACGACCGAAGCCCTCGAGCAGGAGGTCCCGTCCGGAGGCGGCGAAGACGAGGACAGAGCACGTGACGGACATCACCTACGAGGTGCGCATTGCGGGGCTGGTCCCCCCCGACGCGCTGGAGGACCTGGGCGAGGTCAGCGTCGCCCCGGCAGCCGCGAGCACTGTCATCTCAGGAGCCGTCGCGGATCAGGCCGCCCTGCTCGGCCTCCTGGCGCGGCTGCGCGCGCATGGCCTGCAGATCACGGAGGTGCGCCGGCTCCCTGGCGCGACGGACCCCCAACCCAGTGGCGACCATGCCTGAACCCCGCCGACTTCTCGTCCTGCCGGGGTGAAGCGAGCGCGCCCTCGGCGTCGCATCGTGTCAGGTGTCCGAGGACAAGGCAGTTGCACTGTGGAAGGGGTCCACCATGGCCGACGATCTCGACGAGACCGGCCCCATCGACTACCTGGTCGTGGAGTTCCCAGGAAACCGAATGACCGGTGAGGCGTTCCCACTGCTGGTCGATCTTGTCGACAGGGGCGTGATCCGCATCCTCGACCTCGCGTTCATCCGCAAGGAGACCGACGGGTCCGTCGTCGGAGTGGAGGTGGCCGACTTCGATCGGGACGGAAAGCCCGACATGGCCGTGTTCCAGGGTGCGTCCTCCGGCCTGCTCGGCGACGACGACCTGAGGGAGGCGGCCAACGCGCTCGCGCCGGGCAGCTCAGCCGGTGTACTCGTGTATGAGAACGTCTGGGCCGCACCGTTCGCGAGGGCCTTGCGCCGCGCCGGCGGCCAGCTGGTGGCCAGCGGCCGGATCCCGGTCCAGGCCATCCTGTCGGCCCTGGAAGAAGCCGAGCGGGTCGGCTGACCAACACCTAGCAGACAGAAGGGAACTACCATGCCGGGTCTCCTCAGGGGGGTAGCCAGGACTGCCGTAGTCGCGGGTACCGCCACCGCCGTGTCCAACCGGGTCTCGCGCCGCCAGGCGGGGCGGTGGGCAGCCCAGGAAGAGCAGCAGTACGCCGAGCAGCCGCCGCCGAACGTCCCCGCCCAAGCAACCGGGGGGGACATGGACGCGAAGCTCGCCCAGCTCAAGGAGCTGGCACAGCTCAAGGAGCAGGGCGTGCTCAGCGATGCGGAGTTCGAGGTCCAGAAGAGCCGCATCCTCAACGCCTGATCGGCAGGGGAGTCCGGTCGTGGCCCGACGTGCGCCGTCTGCCCCCGCATCGTCGGACACCGGTGTGAACGTGGGGCTGCTCGTGGCCTCCGCGACGGTTCCTGGGACGTTCGCGAGATCCCTCTCCAGCCGCAGCGCGATCGATCAAGGAATCGTCACCGGGTTGTCGGCCGGGCTGCACTACCTGCTCACGGTCGCGACCCAGGACGCTTTGCAGGCCGCGGCAGCGTCTCTGGGGGAGCCGCGGGCCGACCGGCGGGCCCGGCGTCCAGCGGTGCGGCAGCCTGCGCTCACCATGGCGTTCGACCTGGCGGCCATCCCCCTTGGCCTAGCCCTTCGCCGCGCGGTGACGTCGGTCCCCGACGAGCCGGTGGTGCGCGGGCTGGTGCGCCAGACCGGCTGGCGGCTGGCCGCCACCGGCTTGGCTGGATCACTGCTGATCGCCAGTCAGGAAGCCCTGCGCGCGGCGGACGCCAGGCTTGGCGGGCGGGGCTGGCTTGCGGCCTTTCCGGTGGCCGTGCCCGTCGGACTTGGCATCGCCTTCGTCCTGGAGCGGCGACGCGTGGTCGGGCCCGACCGCCCGACCGAGGACTCAGCCGAGCCGGGCTCGTCGGCGCTCCAGTCGCTTGCGGTCGCCGGTGGGGTGGTCGGCGGGTTGGCCGCGGCGGCCTACGGCGAGCGGGCGCTCGTGTCGCGGTCAGGCCGCCGGCTCGCGACGGTGCTCCCCGGTGACCCGCACGTGTGGAGGCTGGTGTCGCACGCCGGATCCCTCGGCCTGCTCCTCAGCGCGGGGTACGGCATCTACGGAAG
>JBOGDY010000366.1:0-2916 GCA_050742955.1 Actinomycetes bacterium
GCAGCAGCTGGGTGAAGACCGGGCCGGGCCGGAACTGGAAGCCGCCGGTGCGCTGGTCGAAGACCGACAGCCCGGTCAGGTCGGCCGGCAGCAGGTCGGGGGTGAACTGCACCCGGCGGAACGACAGCCCGAGCGCCTCGGAGAAGCACCGGGCGATCAGCGTCTTGCCGAGGCCGGGCACGTCCTCGAGCAGCACGTGCCCGCGGCCGAGGATGCCGAGCAGCACCAGCTCGAGCGTCCGCCGCCGGCCCACGACCACCTGCTCGATCTCGTCGATGACCCTGGCCGCGTGGGCGGCGGTGTCGCGCGGGGCGGGGGTCACAGGCTCTCCAGTCGCTCGACGATGCGGTCCAGCATGCCCTGGTCGATGCCCGGCGGCTCGTTGTCGGTGTCGACGCGCCGGGCCGGGTCCAGCCAGTGCCAGAGGTCGTCGCCGACGAGGGCGCGCGCGGCCTCCGGGGACCGGCGCAGGTCGATGCCGTGCCGCTCCGCCAGTCGGGACGCGAGCAGCCGCTGCAGCAACGGCCGGGCACTCAGGTCGTAGTGGCGGGGGGAGACGCCGGCCCACGACAGCCGCTCGGCGATCTGGCGGTAGCTGCGGTAGGGCACGTTCGCCAGGTCGGCGAGCCGCCCCCGCTCGGGTGGGAGGGGCGGAGCGGCCGGTACGACGAGGAAGGCCGTCACGGCACCGGCCACCGTGACCAGGCTCAGCCACAGCAGCAGCACGCCGAGCCCACCCAGGGAGAAGGCGACCACCGCGGCGGCTGCGGCCGCTGCCGCCGACCGGCCCGGTCCCCACCATCGCCGGGCCGGTCGCCGGCCGGGGAAGGGTCCCGGCAGGGGCGACGATGCCCGGTCAGCCATGACCGACCCCCAGCTCGGCGCGGACCCGGGCGAGGGCGGCCTCGGCGCGGTCCCTGGCGGCCGCGGGCAGCGGGTGGGTGCTGAACCGGGCCTCGCGGAACAGCTCGGTCAGCTCGCGGGCCGCGGCCGGGGGCACCAGCCCGGACGCGACCGCGCGGTCCAGCAGCTCGGTGGGCGTGTCGGAGGACCGGGCGGTCGCGCCGCGCCGCGCCAGCGTGGCGGTCATCGTGGTCCAGGCCGCGATGATCGCCGCACGCACGTCGTCGTGGGCGTCCAGCGCGGCGCCGGCCGCGACCAGTGCCTCGTCCAGCACCGCCTCGTCGGCCGGGTCCAGCCGGCGCTGCGCCGGTGGTGTCTCCTCCGGCTCCGGTTGCGCCGACCGGAGCCGGGCCAGCACGGCGAGCACGGCCCCGGCGGCGACGACGAGCAGCAGCCCGACGACCAGCGCCCAGAGCCGGTCGTCGGCGACGCCGGTCGGGCCGCCCCCGCCGTCGCCGGCCGACCCGTCCGTGGACCTGTCCACGTCACGGTTGAGGAAGGTGTAGGCGATGGCGACGACCCCGGCCAGCGCGAGGACCACCAACAGCCCGGCCAGCACCAGCTCGAACCAGCGGGGGGCGATCTCGGCGCCGGCCAGCTCCGTGTCGGGCGGCCGGCGGCGGCGCCGCACCATCCGCACCAGGAGGCGGACGACGACCAGGACCAGGGCGACGCCGACCAGGGCGAGCAGCACCACCGCCCACGGGAGGTTCGGTACGCCGAACAGCCCGGTCCAGTCGATGCCGCGCCGGCCGGAGAGGCCGAGCGCGGCCAGCGAGACCAGCCCGACGACCACGACGATCCGCGCCCCCGTCTCCCGCCCGGACGGGGGCTCGGGCGGCGCTCCGGCACCCATGGCGCCATCTCTACCAGCGCGGCGCTCCCTGCGCCGAGAGGCCGCGGGCAGCCGTTGCCAGGTCGTGATCGGGGTGGCCGGCCCGCCGCTGTGCTCTGCCCCGCATTTCGTGGCAGAGCACAGCGCGCGGTGGGGGGCCCCGGATGGCGCGCCCCTCAGGGGAGCGGCTGGGTCAAGGAGGGGCGCGCCGATGCCGAGGATTGGTTGACGGTGGAGGAGAGTGGAGTAGAGTGGCGCGCGATGGGGGAGTGGACAGGTTGGCTCCGGGTGGGGAGGTGGGCGTTGTGGTGGACGACGGCACAGCACTGCCCGGTCTGCCCGCCCTGTTCCTCGGCACCCACCAGCCCCGCCTCGACGACAAGGGCCGGTTCTTCCTGCCCGCCCGGTTCCGCGACGACCTGGCGGGAGGCCTGGTCGTGACCCGCGGCCAGGAGCGGTGCCTCTACATCTTCCCGGTAGCGGAGTTCAGCCGGCTCTACGAGCAGATGCGCCAGGCGCCGGTCACCAGTAAGGCGGCCCGCGACTACCTGCGTGTCTTCCTCTCGGGCGCCTCCAGCGAGACCCCCGACAAGCAGGGCCGGGTCACCGTGCCGGCGCCCCTGCGCGACTACGCGGGGCTCACCCGCGACTGCGTCGTCATCGGCGCCGGGGCCCGTCTCGAGGTCTGGGACGCCCAAGCCTGGGAGACCTACCTCGCCGACCGCGAGGGCGCGTTCGCGGACCTGTCCGAGGAGGTGCTGCCCGGCCTGATCTGACCGACCTGCGGCGAGGTCTCCACCCGTTGGCCCGGCGTTCTGACGCACCTTCCCCGGCGCCAGAGCAGCGCTCCTCGAGAGCCCGGCAACGGTTGGAGACCTGGCCGCAGGGCCGACCGCGACATCCGCCTCCCACCACGAAGGGTCGAGATGCACTACCCCGACACCGCCGACGATCGGTCGGCCCGCTCGGTCAGCGCAGCGCTCGCCGCCGAGACGCGCCACAGCGCCGTGCTGCTGGCGGTCACCCTCGGCGGCATGGGCGGGTTCGCGGTGACCCTGCTCCTCCTGACCTCCCGGCTCGCGGGCTAGCGATGCCGACGCAGCGCGGCGGAGGCGACCCGGCCGACCGCCACGTCCCGGTCCTCCTCGAGCGCTGCGTCGAGCTGCTCACGCCCGCTC
>JBOGDY010000367.1:0-2915 GCA_050742955.1 Actinomycetes bacterium
GGACCAGCCGCCCCCGAGGCACCGCGAGCCCGGCGTTCGCGAGCAGCGCCTTGACATCGACCTCGCTCGCCGCGGCATCCGGCAACCTGTCAGACCCTGAACCGGGCTGGGCGCGCCCCCTGTCTGACAAGTCTGCGCGGGGGCGGGTGTCCCAGAGGGCGGCGAGGGCGCGCACCGCCCGGGCGGGGGTCGGGTACGCCGGGATGCCGGCCGTCCGCAGCGCGGCGGCCGCCTTGGGCGCGAGGAAGTCGGCTCCGGTGCGCGCGACGAGGACCGGCTTGCCGGTCTGGTCGGCGGTCCGGGCCAGCGCGTCCACCATCCGGTCGACGTCGTCGCCGGTCAGCACGCAGAAGCAGGCGATGACGGCGTCGACGCCGTCGTCACTCGCCACGGCGGCGAGGCACCGGTCGAAGAGGTCGGGGTCGCTCATCACGGTCGCGGTGATGTCGACCGGGTTCGCGACGGACCCGAACGCGGGGACGGCGGCCTGCAGGGTCGTCGTGGTCCCGGCGGAGAAGCGGGCGAGCTCCAGGCGGGTCCCGGCAACCGCGTCGGCGGCGAGGATGCCCGAGCCGCCGCTGGTGGTGATGACGGCGGTCCGTGGCCCGGCGGGTCGACGCGGCTGCTCGAAGGCGTCGCCCAGGTCGAGCAGGTCGTCGACGTCACCGGCGCGGGCGATTCGCAGCTGCCGCAGCACACCGTCGACGACCCGGTCTCCCGCGGCGAGCGCGCCGGTGTGGGAGGCGGCGGCCTGCGCGCCGGCCTCGCTGCTGCCGGCCTTGAGCACCGCCACCGGCTTGCCCTGCGCGGCCAGCCGCCGGAGGGCCGCGCCGTCGGCCAGCGACTCGACGTACGCAAGCAGTGCCGTGCAGTCGTCGCGGGCCGCCAGCGCCTCGAGCACCTCGACCGCACCGACGTCGGCCTCGTTGCCGGTGTTGACCGCCCAGCCGAGCCCGAGGCCGCGGGCCAGCGCGAGGCTGACCGCGCCGTAGCCGAGCGCGCCGCTCTGGCTGACGAACGCCACCGAGCCGCTGCGCATCGGGACGTCGTCGGCGCCGAAGAGGGGAGAGAAGGTCGAGACCTGCCCGGTGGCGAAGCCGACCGTCCCGATGCAGTTGGGACCGACGATCCGCATGCCACCCGCGCGGGCACGGCGTACGACGTCGTCCTGAAGTGCCTTGCCGGCGGGCCCGGACTCGGCGAACCCGGAGGACATGACGACGGCCACCGGGACCTCGGCGGCGACGCAGTCGTCGACGGCCGCCGCCACCCGGTCGGCGGCGACCATGACCAGGGCGAGCTCGACCGGGCCGGGCGCGGCGGTGACGGTCGGGTAGGCGTCCAGGCCGAGGACCGTCGGGCTGGACGGGTTGATGGGCAGGATGCGGCCGGGGTAGCCGTAGCGCCGCAGGAAGGTGATCGGCAGCCGGCCCAACGCGCCGGGCCGCTCGGTCGCGCCGATGACGGCGATCGACGCGGCGTCCCAGAGGGGTGCGAGCACGGGTCGAACCTAGCCGGGTGACGACGGGCGCTCCTCGCGACCCGGAGACTGCTCAGCTGCGTGACGCGGTCTCCATCGACCTGAGGTCGAGGGTCCTGTCACGGGCGGCGACCGGCCGGGGGACCAGCAGCACGAGCACGGCTCCAGCAAGCGCCGGGATCGCGAACGCGTAGAAGTTCGCGTCCAGGCCGAGACCGGAGTCGAGGATCAGGCCGCCGTAGACCGGGCCCATGATCGCGCCCAGCCGCCCGACGGCGAGCGTCCACCCCAGCGCGGTCGCGCGGCTGGCGGCGGGGTAGTGCCGTGCCGTCCACGCGTTCAGCACGATCGTCGTGCCGATCGAGCCCGCGCCGGCGACGGCGACCAGCGCGTAGAGGGCAGCCGTCGGGAGCTTGACGCTGAGCAGCGCGATGCACGTGGCCGAGGCCAGGAACATCGTCGCCACGACCGGCTTGGACCCCAGCCGGTCCGCGGCGAGCCCCGCCAGCGGGGTGGCCACGATCGCGCCCAGGTTGAGCACGAGCAGGAACGCCAGCGCCGGGCCGAGCGGATAGCCGGCGGTGCGCATGATCTCCGCGAGCCACGTGTTGAGCCCGTAGACGAGCAGCAACCCGATCGCGGTGGTCACCCAGAACAGCACCGTCGCCAGCAGGACGTGTTCGGCGAAGAGCAGGCGGACGGACCCCAGCACATCTCGCCGGGGCCGGTCGGCGGGCTCCGCGGGACCGGTCTCCGCGCCGTCCAGCGGCAGGCCGTAGCGCCGGGACAGCGCCGCCGCCTCCTCGTGGCGGCCTCGCGCGGACAGGAAGGCCACGGACTCGGGCAGGTAGCGGTACATGACCGGGACGAGGACGAGGGCCGGCAGCACGCCGAACCAGAACATCGCCCGCCAGCCGAGCGCCGGGATGACCGGGATGGCGACCAGCGCGGCGATGATGCCGCCCACCGAGTAGCCCGAGAACATGATCCCGTTGGTCATGCTCTCCCGACCCCTCGGCGCGTACTCGACGGTGAGGGCGATCGCCGTCGGGACGACACCGCCGAGCCCGAGGCCGGCGATGAACCGGCACGCACCGAACAGCTCGGGCGAGGGTGCCAGCGCGCACAATCCCATCGCCAGGCTGAACCAGGTGACGCAGATCATCATGATCCGCCGGCGTCCCACGATGTCGGTCACGGTGCCGACGACCAGCGCCCCGACCAGCATGCCGATGAGCGCGTAGGAGCCGATCCGGCCGGCCTCCGGCGGGGTCAGCGCCCACTCGCTCTTGGACAGCAGGCTCGGCACGACCGTCCCGTAGACGATCAGGTCGTAGCCGTCAGCGATGATCGCTGCCGAGCAGAGCCCCACCACGAGGGCGCGCAGGCGGTTGCTCCTGACGGACGGGCGGGTGGTGGCGTTGGCGGTCATGAC
>JBOGDY010000368.1:0-2900 GCA_050742955.1 Actinomycetes bacterium
GGGGTTTCCGCCGAGCGTCACCGTCACCGTGGTCGTCATCGCGGTCCTGGTGTTCGCCGGCTGGTACCTGTCCTTCAGCGCCAGCCGTCTCGACCGCATGCACGCCCGGGTCGAGGGCGCCCGCAGCGCGCTGGATGCGCAGCTGGTGCGACGGGCGTCGGTGTCGCTGCAGCTGGCGACCTCCGGGCTGGTCGACCCGGCCAGCGGGCTGCTGCTCGCCCAGGCCGCGCACGAGGCTCGTGAGGCGGGGGAGGCCGATCGCGAGATGGCCGAGAGCGACCTGACCCGTGCCCTGCAGGCGGCGCTCGGCCAGCCCGGCCTGCCCGGCGAGCTGGCCGCCGACCCTGCGGGGCGCGAGCTGGTGGCGGAGCTGGCGGCCGCCTGCCAGCGGGTCGAGCTGGCGCGGCGGTTCCACAACGAGGCCGTGCGGGGGACCCGGGTGGTGCGCCGCAAGCGGGCCGTTCGCTACCTCCGGCTGGCCGGGCACGCACCCTGGCCGCCGACCTTCGAGATGGACGACACGCCGCCGGGTGCCCTGCTTCGGGTTGCCTCCGGTCCAGGGCCTACCGTCGTGCCGTGACTAGTACAACCCTGTCCCGGCTCGTTGTCGGGGTGCTGTCGGCCACCCTCGTGGTCAGCGCCTGCAGCGACGATCCCGAGCCGCAGCGGGCCAAGCCGAAGCCGACTCCCACGACGTCCAGCCCGACGCCGACGCCGACACCGACGCCGAAGCCGCCGGCCCTGTCGCTGCTGAGCGGCCGCAAGCTGCCGGACCGCCGGATCTATGCGGTGAAGATCGACAACACCGCCAAGTCGCACCCGCAGATGGGGGTCGACCATGCCGACGTCGTCTGGGTCGAGCAGGTGGAGGGCGGGGCCACCCGGCTGGCGGCGATCTACTCGACCCGCTACCCGAGGCTGGTCGGCCCGGTGCGCAGCGCACGGATCACCGACATCGAGCTGCTCAGGCAGTACGGCGCCGTCGGGCTCATCTACTCCGGCTCGCAGCGCAAGCTGTCCGACAACCTGCGGCGGTCCCCGCTGAAGCTGATGTCCAACGACGCCAGCGGCCGCGGCTTCTTCCGCAGCGGCCGGCCGGCCCCCTACAACGTGATCGGGCAGTTCCCCGCCCTGCGCAAGCGCGGGGGCAAGGTGGCCAAGCCCACCAAGGCCGGCTATGAGTTCGGGGCGGCGCCGAAGGGCGGGAGGCGGGCCAGCCACGTCATCGTGCGCTATCCGTTCAACCGCATCGACGCCCACTGGTACGGCAAGGAGCGCCGCTGGCTGCTGTCGATGGACGGCGCGCCCGACCGCGGTGTCGACGGCCGCCGGCTCGGCCCGACCACGTTCGTCGTGCAGTTCACCCAGATCAAGCGGTCGGCCTACCACGACGTCAATGGTGCGAACACCCCCCGCACCGTGACCGTCGGGAAGGGCAAGGCGCTGTTCTTCCGTGACCATCGGGTCTACCCAGGGACCTGGAAGCGGGCCAGGCAGGCTCACACCACCAGCTACACCATCCGCGGCAAGAAGGCCGTGTTCGCGCCGGGCCAGGTGTGGGTCGCGCTGGTGCGGAGGGGCAGCCCGGTCGGCGTTCGCTGAGCGCCGCCTGGCCTACCATGGAGGGGGCGTCCGACCAGGACGGAGCCCGACCGACGGTCCCGCACGACGACAGCGAGGTTCAGCGTGTCCACCCCCGAGGTATCCGGCAGCAGCGGCACCGTGACGGGCACCGCCCGCGTCAAGCGCGGCATGGCCGAGATGCTCAAGGGCGGCGTGATCATGGACGTGGTCACCCCTGAGCAGGCGAAGATCGCCGAAGACGCCGGCGCCGTCGCCGTGATGGCGCTGGAGCGGGTGCCGGCCGACATCCGGGTGCAGGGCGGCGTGGCCCGCATGAGCGACCCCGACATGATCGACGGCATCGTCGCCGCGGTCTCCATCCCGGTCATGGCCAAGGCCCGCATCGGGCACTTCGCCGAGGCGCAGGTGCTGCAGTCGCTCGGCGTCGACTACGTCGACGAGTCCGAGGTGCTCACGCCGGCCGACGAGGCCCACCACATCGACAAGTGGGCGTTCACCGTTCCCTTCGTCTGCGGGGCGACCAACCTCGGTGAGGCGCTCCGCCGCCTCGCCGAGGGGGCGGCGATGATCCGGTCCAAGGGTGAGGCGGGCACCGGCAACGTGGTCGAGGCGACCCGGCATATGCGCGCGATCCGCGCCGACATCCGGCGGCTGAGCACCTTGGGCGACGAGGAGATCTACTCCGCGGCCAAGGAGCTGCGGGCCCCGGTCGAGCTGGTCCGCGAGATCGCCGAGACCGGAACGCTGCCGGTGGTGCTGTTCACCGCGGGCGGCATCGCCACCCCCGCCGACGCGGCGATGATGATGCAGCTCGGCGCCGAGGGCGTGTTCGTCGGCTCCGGCATCTTCAAGTCCGGCGACCCGGCGAAGCGGGCCGAGGCGATCGTGAAGGCGACCACCTTCTTCGACGACCCCGACGTGGTGGCCAAGGTCTCCCGTGGCCTCGGCGAGGCCATGGTCGGCCTCAGCGTCGACGCGCTGCCCGAGTCCCAGCGCTACGCCGATCGCGGCTGGTGACTGCCCCGGTCATCGGGGTGTTCGCGCTGCAGGGTGACGTGCGCGAGCACGTCAAAGTGCTGGGTGCGCTCGGCGCCGAGCCGGTCCTCGTGCGGCGGCCGGAGCAGCTCGACCGGGTCGACGGGCTGGTGCTGCCCGGCGGTGAGTCGACCACGATGGTCAAGCTGGCCGCGGCGTTCGACCTGCTCGAGCCGCTGCGCAAGAAGGTCGAGTCGGGCCTGCCCGCCTACGGCTCGTGCGCGGGGATGATCATGCTGGCCGACCGGATCGAGGACGGCGTGGCCGGTCAGGCCACCATC
>JBOGDY010000369.1:0-2892 GCA_050742955.1 Actinomycetes bacterium
GGGTCGCGGGCGGTGCCCCAACGCGCGACAGCGAGGTCGGTGATGTTGTCCTCGGTGACGAGCTCCACGGCGTACTCCCTTTCCGTTCAGGGGGTCAGGACGAGCCGGACGTCAGCTTCCCCGGACAGCTGGCGCCGCCATGCCTTCGTGACATCCGCCAGCGGAACCTGCTCGTAGGCAACGGCCAGCCGACCCGCTGCCGCGTGCTCAGCCACTGCGGTCACGGCGGCCGCGCGCTGCTCGGTCGTGAGCGCGTTGTTGGTGTAGCCGAGGATCTCGGCCGACCTGCTGCGCAACGTCGCCGACGAGAAGTCCGCGGTGTCACCGGAAGCGCCTCCGAGATTCACCAGCCGCCCGCCCTCGGCCAGCAGCCTTGACGCGGCCGTCGCCGCCGTACCGAAGACCGGGTCGACCACGACGTGCACCGAGCCGCCCACTGCCTCGCCGATCCGGCGCACCAGGTCGTCCACGTCCCCGGACAGGGGCACCACCTCGTCGGCCCCCGCACGCCGAGCGCGCTCCCGCGCACCCTCCGAACGACAGACCCCGACGACCCTCGACGCGCCGAGCACCCTGGCGGCGCCGATCGCCGACTGCCCGACGGCCCCACCCGCACCGAGCACCAGGACCCGCTCACCCGGCTGCAGCCGTCCGCGCCCGGTCAGGCACATCCAGGCCGCGACCGCCGAGAGCCCGAGCGCCGCCATCGAGGCATCCGGCACGTCGGCCACCAGCGGCACGAGATCATCGTCCGAGACCGCGCACCTCTCGGCGAGACCGCCGTCCACCGGCGCCATGCCGGCCGAGGTCGGGAACCAGACCCGGGTCCCCCCGGGCAGCCGCGTGGACTCCTGCACGACGCCGACACCTTGCACGCCCGGGACGTAGGGCACAGCCGGCGTGCCGAGGTAGGAGGTTCCCGAGGCACAGAGCAGGTCGAGCGGTACGACGGGTGCCGCGCTCACGGCGATGACCGAGTGCCCCAAGGCCGGTCCCGGCTCCGGAAACTCGTCGTACGCCGGTGCCTCTCCCAGCGTGTGCAGGACGGCCGCGCGCACCCAGCGAGCGTAGCCCGGCCCCGCGTCCGGGGAGCCTTGACAGGTGCCAGCCGCCCCATCCATGTTGGCGAAAGCCGCAGAGGAGGGGACATGAGCGCAACAGCCGATAACACCCCCGACGTCCAGCCCGGCAGGCCGCTGGTGTTCCGTGGCGGCACGGTCCTGACGATGGACGACCGCAAGACGGTCCTCAAGGACGCGGACGTGCTGGTCGTCGGCGATCGGGTCCAGGCCGTCGGTCAGGGTCTGGACGCCCCCGAGGGCACAGCGGAGATCGACGCGACCGGCGGCATCGTCATGCCCGGCCTGATCGACACCCACCGGCACATGTGGCAGACCGCCATGCGCGGATACGGCGCCGACTGGACGCTGACGCAGTACTTCGTGTGGTACTACCTCGAGCACGGCAAGATCTTCCGCCCGGAGGACATCTACGCCGGCAACCTGCTCTCGGCCATCGAGTCCCTGGACGCCGGCGTCACGACGACCGTCGACTGGTCGCACGGCCTGCAGACCCCGCAACACGCCGACGCGGCGGTGGACGCCCTCGAGGCGGTCCCCGGACGGTTCGTCCTGGCCTACGGCAACATCCAGGAAGGGCCGTGGGAGTGGTCCGCAAAGCCGGAGTTCCGCGACTTCGTCAAGCGTCGCATCCACGGCAGCGACATGCTCGGTTTCCAGATGGCGTTCGACGTGACAGGTGACCCCGAGTTCCCCGAGAAGGCGGCCTTCGAGGTGGCGCGTGCGCTGGGCGCGGCGGTCACGACCCATGCCGGGGTCTGGGGCGCGACCAACGACGACGGCATCCGGCTGATGTACGACCACGGGTTCATGACCCCCGACTCGGTCTACGTGCATGCCGCGACCCTGAGCGCCGACTCCTACAACCGCATCGCCGCCACCGGCGGGTCGGTCTCGGTGTCGACCGAGAGCGAGCAGAGCTGCGGGCAGGGATACCCGCCGACCTGGGCGCTGAGGGACCACGGGATCCCCGTCTCGCTGTCCATGGACACCAGCGTGTGGTGGAGCGGTGACCTGTTCTCCGCCATGCGCAGCACCCTTGGCGCCGACCGCTCCCGGGAGCACCTGGAGGCCCACGTCAAGGGCGACACCGTGACCAACTGCCACCTGCGCGCCGACCAGGTCGTCGAGTGGGCCACGCGTGGTGGCGCCCAGGCGCTCGGCCTCGACTCCGCAGTCGGCAGCCTCGAGCGAGGCAAGAAGGCCGACGTCGTGCTGATCAAGAACGACAGCTCCCCGGCGATGTTCCCGCTGCTCAACCCCTACGGCCACGTCGCCTTCCAGGCCCAGCGCGCCGACGTGCACACCGTCGTGGTGAACGGCCGCGTCGTGAAGCACCAACACCGGCTCGTCGACGTCGACCTTGCCCGGGCCGCGGCGACTGTCGGGGCGACGGTCGAGTACCTGCAGGACCAGCTGGGTGCGGACGCGTGGGAGCAGGGCATGAACCCCGAGATCCCCGAGACGAAGATCCTCGACAACCCCTACACCTACACCGACTACCGCAGCGCCACGACGCACGGCGGCCCGGCACCGTCCTAGTCGCTGTCCACCCCGAGGATGCGCCCGCGCCCGCAATCACGGCGTACCGAAAGGAGGAGAAACGACGGTCACGGTGCTGACACGGGTCGCTGACCTGCGGCGACGTTGTTGATCACCGCGTTACTCCTCCCTTTCGGTACGGGCACCCTAGATGGGCATGTCGAGGAACGGCGAGGCGTACGCCGGGTCGCGCGCGAGCAGCGCCTCGGCCTCGTCGACCGGCATCCGGTCACGTTCCGCCGCGATCATCATCCCCAGGAGCCGTACGTCG
>JBOGDY010000370.1:0-2889 GCA_050742955.1 Actinomycetes bacterium
TGGTGGGCCGACGACTCATGGCACTACTAATAAACCGGTTTAGTAGCCTATGTCAATATCGGGCGATTTCACCCCACTCCGGGCCCTGCTCAACCTGCCTGGCGGCTGCTCGCCGCCGATCGGCACATTGGCCGTGAGGGAACCGGGCGACTGTCAGCGCACCGGCGACACAGGTTCGGCGCGTCGTCGCAGGATTGTTCGACGGCTTGCGCGCTTGGTCGACGTCCGCCGCGGCGGCGTCATGGCGGGATCAGCCGGCTCTGTCGCGGGGTCTTCCGGGCCGGGGCGTCGCCCGGTGGCCGGGCGACCCTCCACCCCTCTACTTGTCGCGGCGTCCGGTGGGCGGCACGATGCTGCTGCCGCCGGGCGCCGCCTTCGGCTTCTTGGCCTGCTTGGGCTTGCGGATCTCTCGTCCGCCCTTGTTCTTCCCACCCATGTCGTCACTCCTGAGGCTCGTAGCGGTCCGTCGCGGCGGTGCTCCCTGCGCCCCGGTGTCGTGTCCGACGGTACGGCCTCGACGGCCAACGGGGGAAGAGCCCTGTGCGCGGGGGGTGCCGGGGGCGCATACTGGGGACCGATGAAACCCTCCCGCGCCGCCACCAGGCGCCAGCTGCCCACCAGCCCCTTCAGCGCACCGGTCGCCGCACCGGTGCAGCGGTTCGCCGTGGAGGACCGCGTCACGCATGACCAGTACGGGCTGGGCTCCGTGGTCGCCGTCGAGAGCGACATCGCGGTGGTCATCGACTTCGGTGGCGGTCAGCTGTGCCGGATCACGTCGCCGTTCGCCAAGCTCAACCTGCTCTGAGCACGGCAACAGCGTGACGTGAAGCGCTGCCCGCTGACCCTCACGCACCTGACTGCCCGCTGACCCTCACGCACCTTTGTGACCGCTGGGGCCTCTGAGGCGTTTCGGTCTGCGCAGGCGCCACACCGACCCCTTTGGTGCGTGTGAGTCAGCGATCAAAGCCGGCGAGCGCCGCCTGTGGACTACTCGTCGGCGGGATCGGCCGACAGCGCCAGGATGGCGGGCATGGGATTCATGGACCTGCCCGAGGACTGGCCCGACCGTCGGCTGCGCGAGCCCCGTCTGGTCGCCGACGTGCTCGACCTCGTCGTCAGGTGCTCCGACCGGCATGCGGGTGGGCTCGCGGTTCTGATGTGCGATCTCGAAGGTCGGCTGCTGCAGCCGGTCATGGTCGGCGAGCTCGAGTCGGGCCTGTCCGAGGACGACTACGCACAGATGGTCGGGACGTTCGCCGAGCTCATGACGGGCAGCGGGTCGCTGCTCCTGGCGATTGCCCGGCGGGACGGGCTCAGCCTGACCGCGGACGACCGGGCGTGGTGCCGGGCCGCTCGCCGCGCCTGCTCCGCTGCCGGTGTCGAGCTGCTCGGCTTCCATGTCGTGACCATGTCCGGTTCACGGGAGGTGCCGGCCGACATCGCGGCCGCATGAGGTGCAAGGGCTCGTAACCCGGGCGGGGGCGCTGTCGTTGGACGGATGTCGCGGGGAGCCCTGGTACCGGCAGCGGAGGTCGCGTGCGCGAGCAGGTGGTCGTCGTCGGCGCGGGCCCGGCCGGTCTGGCGGTGGCCGCGATGCTGCGCCGCCGCGGGCTCGACCCGCTCGTCGTCGACCGGGCAGACACAGTCGGGGCGAGCTGGCGCGCCCACTACGACCGGCTGCACCTGCACACGGCCCGCTGGCTGTCGGACCTGCCTGGTCTGCGGATGCCGAGGTCCTTCGGCCGCTACGTCGCGCGCGAGGACGTCGTGAGCTACCTCGAGCGCTACGCGGCGCACCACTCGCTCCGGTTGTCGCTCGGTGTGGAGGTCCGTCGGATCGAGCCCGCCGCCGCGGGTGGTTGGGAGCTGCTGACCGCTGCGGGCTCGCTCGACACGTCGTACGTCGTGGTCGCCACCGGTCACAACCACACCCCGGTGCTGCCCGACTGGCCCGGGCGGGGCGGCTTCACCGGTGACCTGGTGCACGCCTCGGCCTACCGCAACCCGCGCCCATACGTCGGTCGCGACGTGCTCGTGGTCGGTGCCGGCAACACCGGCGCGGAGATCGCGGTCGATCTCGTGGAGGGTGGTGCCGGGCGGGTCAGCCTTGCCGTGCGGACGCCGCCGAACATCGTGCGCCGGCAGGTGGGCGGGCTGCCGTCGCAGGCGGTGAGCATGCTGGTGCGCTACCTTCCGCCACGGATCGTCGACCGGGTGATCCGCACGGTGCAGCGGGTGACGGTGCCGGACCTGTCGGCGTACGGCCTGCCGCGGCCGACGGACGGTGTCTACACGCGCATCGTGCGCGACGACGCGATCCCGATCCTCGACGTGGGGCTGGTCGACGCGGTGCGCGCCGGACAGGTGAAGGTCGTCGGTGCGGTCGACGGCTTCGACGGTGAGGCGGTGTTGCTTGCCGACGGTTCCCGGATCTCGCCGGACACGGTGATCGTCGCTGCGGGCTACCGGCGCGGGCTCGAGCCACTGGTGGGCCACCTCGGCGTGCTACGTCCGGACGGCCGGCCGCGGGTGCACGGGCCGCGCACCGACCCGCGGGCCCCCGGCCTGTGGTTCACCGGATACACCAACCCGATCAGCGGCATGCTCCGTGAGCTTGCCATCGACGCGCGGCGCATCGCGCGTGCGGTGGCTGCCCGCACCGGCGACACGGCCCCGCGCCCGTCCGACCGGGAGGTCGCCTCATGAGCTCGCCCCGCCTGTCCCGCCGGCAGCTGCTCGTCGCCGGTGCCGCGTCGGCGGCAGTGGCGGGGGTGCCGTCGGGCGCCGCCCTGGCTGCTCCCGGGTCTGCTCGGAGGGCCGGATCCGACGCCGCGGACCTGACGACCGACGTGGTGGTGGTCGGTGCCGGGCTGGCCGGGCTGACGGCGG
>JBOGDY010000371.1:0-2884 GCA_050742955.1 Actinomycetes bacterium
CAGCCCGCCGAGCGGTGTCACATCGGGGCATGAGAGGCAGAACCCGCCACCGGCGCCGGGCCGAGCCGGTCCGGTCCGGTCCGGGCCGACGCCCGGTGACGCGAGGACGGGTCAGTGGACGAGCACCACGCGGTAGCGGTCGGTGTGCTCGTCGACCGGGGTGATCTTCATCTGCCCCTTGGCGGTCTTGTAGGCCCCGGTGCCGCCCGTGACGGCCACCCAGAACGGCGGGTCCTCCTCGGTGAACGTGACCAGGCCCTGCACGGTGATCTGTCCCTTGGGCAGCTCCAAGGTGCCGATGCACTGGGCGGTCGCGGCGAACGTCGTCTCGTCGACATGGGTGATCGTGCAGGCGCCGCCGTCCCGGCCCACCTGCTCGCCGTGGCGGAAGAGCCAGTCGGAGAACACGAACTGGTCGCCCAGACCGAAGCCTTCCTCGCCGAGGTCGAGCTCGGCCTCCTGCGCGGCCACCGCGGTCAGCTTGATCACGGTCCGGTCGCCGTTGTCGTCCGCGTTGGCGGCGGTCTGCCCGGCGACCGCGACGAGACCGAGGGTTGTCAGGAGGATCAGGGCCGTGCCGATGCTCATGAGCTTGCGCATGACGTCACTCCTCGCTCGGGACCGCCGGCCGGCGGCCGGCTCTCTCGACACTGCGCCCGGTCCGCGGGCCGGGCAAGGGCCACTTCCTGACCGAGTCTTTGCCTTCCTGGCTTTGTGTGCTCTTTGCCGCTGGGTACGACAAGCCCGGGATGAGATGTCCCGATAACGGGGATGACGTGTCGTCCGCGAGAGGTCCCTGCTCATGCTCCGTCCACGCCATCTCCTGGTGTCCCTGCTGGCCCCGGCGCTGGGGGCGGTCGCCGTCGTCGGTGCGCCCACGGCGTCCCCCGAGGAGCCCTACGGCAGGCCGGGCGTCCAGGTCTTCCGCGCCGGCTCCTGGTGGAACACGCCGCTGCCGGCCAACACCCCGAAGCACCGCAACGCCGCCGCGATCCTCACCTACCTGCGGACCGCGGAGCAGGCCAAGGGCGGCTGCCTGCGGCTGGCGGGGACCGCCAGGAACCCGTGGGGCCAGCCGGTCTACTGGGCCGGAAGGGGGGACCGGGCCTACGACGTGAGGACGTCGATGCGGCGCCGGCCGCCGGAGCTCGCTCGGCTGCGCATCCCGGCCAACGCGGCTGCCGCCGCCACCTCAGACGCGGCGATGACGGTGTTCGACACCCGGAAGGGCTACGTGGTGGCCCTGACCGGCGCCGCCTACAACCGCACCAGTCGCACCTGGTCCGCCCGCGGCGCGACCGTGACCTACCTGGCCTCGAACGGCCTGCATGTTAAGACCGGCCGGTCCGATGACCGTCGCAACCTCGGAAGCCACCGCGGCAACAACGGGGCGACCATGATGGTCCGGCACGACGAGGTGGCGGCCGGGGCGATCAAGCACGTGCTCAAGATCTCCTCCGGTCCCGAAGTGTCGACCCGGTCCGTGTTCCCGATGGTCAACAGCGACGGCGACTCGACGAGGGCGGCCGCCCCACCCCAGGGGCTGCGGCTGCGGCTCAAGCCCAGCGTCAACCTGAGGGCGATGGGGCTCGGCCGGACCGCCCGCGTCATCGCCCGCGCGATCCAGACCTACGGCGTGTACATCGGCGACAGCGGCGGCACGACGTCGCTCAAGCTGGAGAACACCCGGGCCGAGGGTCGCGGCCAGCTCTGGCGCGTGCGCGCCGACGCACTGTGCTCCCTGCCGTTCAGAAGCGCACTCTGGGACGTCCTGCCGGAGGGCTACTCGCGCAGCCGCTGAGGTCCCCGAACCTTGCCCACGCCCGCACCCCCGGGCAGACTGGGCATCATCGACGTGCTGGGGCCGCCCCGGCGTCGAGGGGGCGGTGGGGGTGTCAAGGATCTCGAAGCGGCAGGCCTGCGCCCTGGCGCTCGCCGCCGTACTGGTCGGGCTCGGGGCGTCGCAGCTGCTGAGCTCGGAGGCGGCCGAGTCGCCGAACGGACCGGCCGCCACACCCACCCCCTCCGCGGACGGCGGACCGCGCCTGCGGGCGTTCTCGGCCGACTCCTGGTGGAACGCCCCCTTGCCCGTCAACGCGCCGACCAGCCCCGATGCGGAGCGCACGCTGGCGTACATGCGTTCCGGGCGCGACGCCGGCGGCGGATGCCTGAGCCTGGCCGGCACCGAAGGCAACCGCTGGGGCCAGCCGGTGTTCTGGGCCAAAGCCGGTGACCCCGAGTTCAACGTGCACGTCAGGACGCCGTCACCGCGTCCGGAGGAGCTGAAGAACCTGCGCATCCCCCTGGCCGCCGAGGCGGCCCGGACCAGCGACCAGGCCATGACGCTGTTCGACCTGGAGCGGGGCTACGTGGTCGCGTTCACCGGCGCCCGCTACCAGGAGGCGCGGGGCACCTGGCGGGCCCGCGGTGCCACCGTCACCTACCTCGACTCCAACGGGCTGAACGTGGGAACCGGCCGGTCGGACGACCCGCGCAACATCGGGAGCCACCGCGGGAACAACGGCGCGACGATGATGGTCCGGTACGACGAGGTCGTGCGCGGCGACATCGGCCACGTCCTCAAGGTGTCATCGGGGCCCGAGACCTCGAGGCACTGGGTGTTCCCGATGGTCGGTAGCGACGGCAGCTCGAGCGACCCCGACGCCCCGCGGCAGGGCGTGCGGTTCCGGATCAAGCCGTCGGTCGACCTCGACGCCCTCGACCTACACCCACAGGCCCAGGTCATCGCCGTGGCGCTGCAGCGCTTCGGGATGTACCTGGGGGACAACGCCGGGCGCACGGCACTGAAGCTCGAGGACACCCGCGCCGCCGGGCAGGGGCAGGCGTGGAGGCTGAGCAGCACGGCTCTGTGCTCGCTGCCGTT
>JBOGDY010000372.1:0-2877 GCA_050742955.1 Actinomycetes bacterium
CGAGCACCGCCGCGCCCGCCGCGACGAGCTGGTCCTGGCCGCGGTCCGCGCGGTCCGGCGGCACGGCGCCGGCGTCGGCATGGACGACGTCGCCGCCGAGGCGGGCACCAGCAAGACCGTCGTCTACCGCTACTTCGGCGACAAGGGCGACCTCTACCTCGCGGTCTGCCGGCACGTCGCCGACCGGCTGCTCGGCCAGCTCGCCGCGCCGCTGCACGCTCCCGCCGAGCCGCGTGCCCAGCTGGCCGGTGCCATCGACGCCTATCTCAGCGTCATCGAGGCCGACCCCGAGGTCTACCGGTTCGTGGTGCACGCGCCGCTGCCGGACCGCCCGGTGGCCGACGACCCGGTGGCCGGCCTGTCCAGCCTCGTCGGCGCCCATGTGGCCGGCGTCATCGCCGACCGGCTGGCCGCCGCAGGCAAGGACACCTCGGCCGCCGGCCCCTGGGGTCACGGCCTGGTCGGCATGGTCCGGTCGGCCGCCGACCACTGGCTCGCCGACGGAAACCGGATGACGCGCGAGCAGCTGCGCGACCATCTCACCGACCTGGTGTGGGCGGGCCTCGCCGGCGTCCTCGCCGCAGCGGGTCTCGACCACGACAGCCGACAGGAGAACCCATGACCGCGACCGAAACCCGGGCCGACCACACGACGCTCCCGACGCCGGGTGCGACGGCCGTCGACCCCGGGGCACTGCGCCGCGTCCTCGACGGCCGCTGGGCCGGCGTACGCGACTCCGCCCGCGAGCTCGCCGCGCTTCCGCTGTTCCACTCCACCCGCGACCTGGACACCGAGGCGCATCGCAGCAGGGTGTCCGAGCAGTCGCGAGAGCTGGCCGGGACCGGGCACCCGCGGCGCGGCTTCCCGGCCGCGTACGGCGGTGAGGGTGACGTCGGCGGCTCGGTGACCGCGTTCGAGATGCTCGCCTATGGCGACCTGTCCCTGCTGGTGAAGGCCGGGGTGCAGTGGGGGCTTTGCGGTGGCGCCGTTCTCCACCTCGGCACCAAGGAGCACCAGGACCGCTACCTGCCCGGGATCCTCTCCTACGACCTGCCCGGCTGCTTCGCGATGACCGAGACGGGTCACGGCTCGGACGTGCAGTCGGTCGGGACGACGGCAACCTACGACCGGGTGGCCGAGGAGTTCGTCGTCACGACGCCGGGCCCGGCCGCCCGCAAGGACTACATCGGCAACGCCGCGCGGGACGGTCGCATCGCGGTGGTCTTCGCGCAGCTGGTGACCGACGCGGGGTCGCACGGCGTGCACGCGCTGATGGTGCCGATCCGTGACGAGGACGGTCGCCCGTGCGACGGCGTCGAGATCGAGGACAACGGGCAGAAGGCCGGCCTCAACGGGGTCGACAACGGCAGGTTGACCTTCCACGACGTGCGAGTGCCGCGCACGGCGCTGCTCAACCGCTATGGCGATGTCGCGGCCGACGGCACCTACTCGAGCCCGATCGAGAACGAGAACCGCCGGTTCTTCACGATGCTGGGCACCCTGATCCAGGGCCGCATCAGCGTGGCCGGCGGCGGGGGGAGCGCCGCGAAGACCGCGCTGAACATCGCGGTGCGCTATGCAGAGCGGCGCCGGCAGTTCAAGGCCCCGGGGCGTGACGAGGAGATCGTGCTGCTCGACTACCTCGCGCACCAGCGCCGTCTGCTGCCGCGGCTGGCCACGTCGTACGCCTTGCACTTCGCCCAGGGGCAGCTGGTCGCGGACCTGCACGACGTCTTCACCGGTGCTGGCGACGACGCGGCCCGGCGTGAGCTCGAGACGCGGGCGGCGGGCGTCAAGGCGATCGCGACCTGGCACGCCACCGCGACGATCCAGGAGTGCCGGGAGGCCTGCGGGGGCGCCGGCTACCTGGCCGAGAACCGGCTGCCGCAGCTGAAGGCCGACAGCGACGTCTTCACGACGTTCGAGGGCGACAACACCGTGCTGCTTCAGCTGGTGGCCAAGGGGCTGCTGACCGACTACCGCGACCACTTCGGTGACCTCGACGCGTTGGCCACGGTCCGGTTCGTGGTGGGCCAGGTGGCGGCCTCGGCCCTCGAGCGGACGGCAGCCGGCAACCTGCTGACCCGGGTGCGGGCGGGTCGCGACGACGACGCCAGCCTGTTCGACCGCGGCTACCAGCGGGCGATGTTCGCATGGCGGGAGAAGCACGTGATCGACGGGCTGGCGCGCCGGATGCGCAAGGCGTCCGGTGCCGACGCCGACCTGTTCGACGTGTTCAACGCCGCGCAGGACCACCTGCTGCGGGCCGCCCGCAACCACGTCGACGGCGTGGTGCTGGAGGCGTTCGTGGCGGCGATCGACGAGTGCGACGACCCGGCGGTGAAGGCGTTGCTCAACCGGGTGTGCGACCTGCATGCGCTGGCCAACATCGAGGCCGACCGGGCCTGGTTCCTCGAGCACGGCCGGCTCACGGCGCGGCGGGCCAAGGCCCTGACGGCCGCGGTCAACGAGCTGTGCCGCGAGCTGCGGCCGCACGCCGGCCTGCTGGTCGACGGGTTCGGCATCCCCGAAGAGGCCGTGTCGGTACCGCTCCTCGACAACGCCTGAGGCATGGAGATGAGTTGTGCAGGATCGGTGGCCTCGAGGTCGATGCAGGCCGCCGATCGTGCACAAACCAACGCGACGTGAGGCGACGGTGCGGCGGTGAGCGACCGACCGGCTCAGACCGGGGCGGAGGAGATGCCGACGCCGCCCGTGGTCTCGGCGCCGTAGCGCTGCTTCTCGCGGTGGAGGTCGAGCGCGCCGATGCGCTTGCGCGCCTCGAGCGCCTGCGCGTCGATCAGGTCGGCGGGGATGATCCAGGCGACCTCGAACTCGAGACCGTCGGGGTCCTTGCCGTAGAGGCTCTTGGTGGTG
>JBOGDY010000373.1:0-2867 GCA_050742955.1 Actinomycetes bacterium
CCTGGCCCTCGCGCTGCGGCCGCCGGTGGTCGCCGGCGACGAGATCCGGGTGCTGCTGCTCAAGGCCGGCAAGGAGTCCGGCCAGGCCGTGGGCTACCTCGACGACGGGACGATGGTCGTGGTCGAGCGGGGTCGGGCCGCGATCGGTGGCGAGCTGGCGGTGCACGTGACCAGCGTGCTGACCACCGCGAACGGCCGGATGGTGTTCGCCCGGCCCACGGCGGACGTGACGCGGTGACCGCCGGCGTTGCGGCCATCGTGCCCGCCGCCGGTCGCGGCGAGCGGCTCGGCCCCGGCACGCCGAAAGCGCTGCGCCTGCTCGGCGGCGCACCCCTGCTGGTGCACGCTGTCCGCACGCTCGCGCGGGCCCGTCTCGTCGAGCTGATCGTGGTCGCCGCGCCGCCCGACCAGGTTGCGCAGGTGCGTGCCCTGCTGGCCGACCACCACACCGGCGCGCTCCTGTCGGTCGTGCCGGGCGGGGAGTCCCGGCGCGACTCGGTGCGGGCGGCGCTCGCCAGCCTCCCGGACGACGTGACCACGGTGCTGGTCCACGACGCGGCCCGTCCGCTGGCGCCGGTGGAGCTGGTCGACGCCGTCGCCGCCGCCCTGCGCGAGGGCGCGGAGGCGGTGGTGCCGGTGCTCCCGGTCGTCGACACGGTGAAACGGGTCGAGGGTGACCGCGTGGTCGAGACGGTCGACCGGACCGTCCTGCGCGCCGTGCAGACGCCGCAGGGGTTTCGCCGCGAGGTGCTCGAGGAGGCCCACCTCGCCGGCGGCGACGAGGTGACCGACGACGCGACGATGGTCGAGCGGCTGGGCCGGGCCGTCACGGTCGTCCCCGGCGCCGAGGAGGCGTTCAAGGTGACCAGACCCCTCGACCTGTTGCTAGCCGAGGCCGTGCTCGCCCGCCGGAGGGAGACGGGTGTCCGCTGACGAGACCGGTCCGCCGCTGCCGCGCGTCGGCATCGGCGTCGACGTGCACCCGTTCGATGCGGGGCGTGACCTGCGGGTGGCCGGGCTGGACTGGCCCGGCGAGCCCGGCCTGGCCGGGCACTCCGACGGCGACGTCGCGGCCCACGCCGCCTGCGACGCGCTGCTGTCCGCCTCCGGGCTGGGCGACGTCGGCAGCGTCTTCGGCACCGCTGACCCGCGCCTGGCCGGCGCGCCGGGCGCCGACCTGCTGCGCGAGGTCGCCCGGCTGGTGGGGGAGGCGGGTCTCGTCATCGGGAACGTGGCGGTGCAGGTGGTCGGCGACCGGCCGCGGATCGGGCCGCGCCGGGCGGAGGCCGAGCAGGTCCTCTCCGCCGCCGTCGGCGCGCCGGTGTCGGTGTCCGCGACGACGACCGACGGGCTCGGGCTGACCGGTCGTGGCGAGGGGCTGGCCGCGGTCGCCACGGCGGTCGTCTGGTCGGCTGCCCGTACCCTTGACCGGTGACGCTGCGCCTCTACGACACTCTGACCCGCGAGGTCCGCGACCTCGAGCCGGTGGTGCCGGGCAAGGTCGGCATCTACCACTGCGGCCTCACGGTGCAGTCGGCGCCGCACGTCGGGCACATCCGCAAGGAGGTCGTCTTCGACCTGCTCCGCCGCTGGCTGGAGCGCGGCGGGTTCGACGTGACCATCGTCGCCAACCTCACCGACATCGACGACAAGGTCCTGGCCAAGTCGGCCGAGGCGGGATGCCAGTGGTGGGCGCACGCCTACGCCAACGAGCGTGAGCTGCACACGGCGTACGACGTGTTGGGCTGTGCCCCTCCCACCTACGAGCCGCGGGCCACCGGGCACATCACCGAGATGGTCGAGCTGATGCAGGTCCTGGTCGAGAAGGGGCACGCCTACGTCGCCGACGACGGCTCCGGCGACGTCTACTTCGACGTGCGGTCCTGGCCGTCCTACGGCGAGCTGTCCGGCCAGCGCATCGACGAGATGGAGCCGGCCGCCGACGCCGACCCCCGCGGCAAGCGCGACCCGCGTGACTTCGCTTTGTGGAAGGGGCACAAGCCGGGGGAGCCGGCGACCGCCTCCTGGCCGACGCCGTGGGGCCGCGGCCGGCCGGGCTGGCACCTCGAGTGCTCGGCGATGGCCGGCAAGTACCTCGGCTCGGAGTTCGACATCCACGGGGGCGGCATCGACCTGCGCTTCCCGCACCACGAGAACGAGCTGGCCCAGTCGCGCGCGGCCGGCGGCCGGTTCGCCCGGGTCTGGATGCACAACGCGTGGGTGACAACGTCGGGCGAGAAGATGAGCAAGTCGCTGGGGAACTCACTGCTGGTGAGCGAGGTGGTCAAGCGGGTCCGGCCGGTCGAGCTGCGCTACTACCTGGTGGCGCCGCACTACCGATCGCACGTCGAGTTCTCGTTCGAGGCTCTCGACGAGGCGGCGACCGCATACCGGCGGATCGAGGCCTACATCCTGCGGGCGCACGAGCTGACTGGTCCCGTCGACGACCGCGCACCGGTGTGCGCCGACTTCACCAACGCGATGGACGACGACCTCGGTGTGCCGGCAGCGCTGGCCGCGGTGCAGGACGTGGTCCGCGAGGGCAACAAGCTGCTCGCGCACGGCGACTCCGCCGCGCTGCGGGGCAACCTCGCGAGCGTGCGTGCGATGCTCGGCGTGCTGGGCATCGACCCGCTCGCCGAGCCCTGGGTGTCGACGTCGGGCGCGGCGGCGTCGATGCGCGACGTGGTCGCGAACCTGGTCGAGGCGGTCCTCGAGGAACGTGCGGAGGCGCGGGCCCTCGCCGACTACGCCGCCGCGGACCGGATCCGGGACCGGCTGACCAAGGCGGGCATCTCGGTCGAGGACACCCCGGCGGGCCCTCGCTGGACCGTCGAAGGTGGTGCGTGATGGCAGGCAACAGCCAG
>JBOGDY010000374.1:0-2854 GCA_050742955.1 Actinomycetes bacterium
ATCCAGGAGGCCCAGACCACGATCTACCACGTGCTGTGGGAGCTGACCCAGCAGGCGCTGGGCGGGGCCGACCGGGCCCGGTGACGGACGCAGGCGGACCGGCAGCCATGACCGTCGACGCGCGGCTCTCGGTGCGCTGGCGGATCGAGGTCGCAGGCATCGTGCAGGGCGTGGGCTTCCGGCCCTTCGTGCACACGGTCGCCGCCCGGCTAGGACTGACCGGGCTGGTCGGCAACGACGCCCGCGGGGTGTTCATCGAGGTGGAGGGCCCGGAGCCGGCGGTGCGCGACTTCCTCACGGCGCTGAGCACCGAGCCACCTGCGCTCGCGCTCGTCGAGTCGCTCCACGCCGTACCCGTGCCCCCGCAGGGCGACGCCGGCTTCCGGATCGTGCCCAGCGACCCGGCCGGTGACCGGTCCACCCTTGTGTCGCCGGACACCGCCACCTGCCCGGACTGCCTCGCCGAGGTCCTCGACCCGGCGCAGCGTCGCTTCCGCTACCCGTTCACGAACTGCACCGCGTGCGGGCCCCGGTTCACCATCGTGACCGGGGTCCCCTACGACCGGGCCCGCACCACGATGGCCGGTTTCCCGATGTGCGCCGGCTGCGCCCGGGAGTACGCCGACCCGGCCGACCGCCGGTTCCACGCGCAGCCGGTCTGCTGCCCCGCGTGCGGGCCGCGACTAACGCTCGTCGGAGCGGCCGACGAACCCGTGGACGGCGATGTGTTCGCGGCCGCCGCGGCGCTGCTCCGCGACGGCGCAGTCCTGGCCGTGAAAGGTCTCGGCGGCTACCACCTGGGCGCGGACGCGACCTGCGAGCCGGCCGTCGCGGCGTTGCGCGCCCGCAAGCACCGCGAGGAGAAGCCGTTCGCGGTGCTGGCCCGCGACCTCGACCAGGTGCGCGAGCTCTGCGTCACCGACCCGGTCGCCGAGACGGTGCTGTCCGGGCGCCGCCGGCCGATCGTGCTGCTCCCCCGACGGGCCGACGGGGCTCCTGTCGCCGCCTCGGTCGCGCCGGGCAACCGGGACCTGGGCGTCCTGCTCCCCTACACGCCCCTGCACCACCTGCTCGTGCGCGAGGCCGGCGGGCCGCTGGTGCTGACCAGCGGGAACGTGTCCGACGAGCCGATCTCCTACGAGGACGGCGACGCCCGCGCGCGGCTCGGCGGCATCGCCGACGCGTTCCTGGTGCACGACCGGCCGATCCACGTCCGGGCCGACGACTCGGTGGTCCGCGTCGTGGGCGGCCGCGGGCTGCCGCTGCGCCGCTCGCGCGGCTACGCGCCCGAACCTCTCCTGCTGCCGTGGCCTTTCCGGAGGCCGGTGCTGGCCTGCGGAGCCGAGCTGAAGAGCACGTTCACCCTGGGCCGGGGGCGCCACGCGTTCGTCTCCCACCACATCGGCGACCTGGAGAACTACGAGACGCTGCGCGCCTACACCGCCGGCATCGACGCGTTCCGCGAGATGTTCGACGTCGGCCCGCAGGTGGTCGCGCACGACCTGCACCCTGACTACCTGTCCACCAAGCACGCCCTCGACCTCGACGACGTCGAGCTGGTCGGGGTGCAGCACCACCACGCGCACATCGCGTCGTGCCTGGCCGACAACGGCGTGGCCGGGCCGGTGATCGGCGTCGCCCTTGACGGCCTCGGCTACGGCGCCGACGGCACGCTCTGGGGCGGCGAGCTGCTGGTCGCCGACCTGCTCGACGCCCGTCGGGTGGGGCACCTGGAGACGGTGCCGATGCCGGGCGGGGCGGCGGCGGTCCGGGAGCCGTGGCGGATGGCGGCGGCCTGGCTCCAGGCGGCGTACGGCGAGGAGCTGCCGCCCGGGACGTGGTTCCCCGGCGTTCCGGCGGCGGCGTTGGACACCGTGCTGGCGATGGCCGCCCGCGGGGTGAACGCGCCGCTGACGTCCAGCGCGGGCCGGCTGTTCGACGCTGTCGCGGCGCTGCTCGGCGTACGGGCGCGGGTGACCTACGAGGGCCAGGCCGCGATCGAGCTGGAGCAGCTGGTCGACCTCACCGAGTCCGGCGCCCACCGGATGACCGTCGACGACCCGGGCGGCGGCGGGCCACTGGTCCTGCGCGGCACCGACCTGGTGCGCGCGGTCGTCGCCGACCTGTCCCGCGGGGTGCCGCGGGAGCGGGTGGCGGCCCGGTTCCACAACGGACTGGCCGACGGGCTGGGCTCGGCCGTGGCCGGGCTGGCTGCCCGGACCGGTCTGGATGCGGTGGCGCTGTCCGGCGGCGTGTTCCAGAACATGGTGCTCGCACAGCGGCTGGCCGCGGACCTGCAGGCGCGCGGGCTGCGGGTCCTGACCCACTCACGGGTGCCGCCGAACGACGGCGGCGTCAGCCTCGGGCAGGCCGCGGTGGCCGGCGCTCGGGACCGGCTGTGAACAGCGTCGGTTTTTCCTGCGCTTCATGATCCGGCCAGCCCTTGTCATAGCGCGACTGCATCCGGCCAGGCCCGTGACAGCAACGGGCACATCGCCCGGGCAACTCGAATGCCGCGACCCGAACACCCCGAGCCCGCTCGGGGTCCTGTGGACGGGACCGGTGTTGTGTCATTGGCATCCACTAGACTCGAACACATGTTCGAATCGCTCGCTGCTGCGGAGCCAGCGGTCACCGTCTCCACCCGGTCGGTGTCCGGCTGGGTCGGCGCGCTGGCCGGGCTGGACCGGACGGTGGGCGACGCCGAGCGGATCGACCAGCTGCGGGCGCTGGAGGAGCTGAAGGCGGCCGCCGCCGCCGCGCAGGCCCGGGTGGCCGCCGACCTGCACGCCTCGGTCCGGGACCGGCACGCCGCCGCCGGACTGCCGGCCGCCGAGTGCGGGCTGGGGGTGGC
>JBOGDY010000375.1:0-2807 GCA_050742955.1 Actinomycetes bacterium
GACGGTGGCCACCACCTCGTCCTCGGTTCCGGCCACGACGAGTCGGCGGGCCGGACCGCCCAGTCTGAGGGTGGTGCGGCCCGCCAGCGGGACCCCGGCCAGCTCGCGCACGAGCGCCGAGCCTAACCAGCGACCGGCACCGGCCCGGGCCGCCTCGGTCACGTCCGGGGCGCGAGCAGGTCGTCCCGGCCGCGGAACCGGGCCAGCAGCCGGTCGTAGGTGCGACGCGACTCCCGGGTCAGCCAGGCCTGGTCGCTGTCGTGGAAGCCGCGGTGGCGGTCCTGGCGGACCGGCAGGTCGCTGTCGGGCACCACCAGGCGGCCGCCCTGCTCGCGCAGCGCGAGCGAGAGCTCCAGGTCCGCGTTTCGGTAGGCGAGCGCGCGCGGGTCGAACCCGCCGGCGGCGAGGGCGGCGTCCCGGCGTACGGCGAGCAGGTAGCCCAGCAGCGCGTCCACCTCGCCCGGCCCGGCGTCGGTGAACGACCGCCACGAGTCCCCGACGTCGACGTCGGCACCCCGCCAGCCGGCCGCGACGACCCCGGTCCCCGGCGGCTCGGCGAGCGCTGCGAGCAGGGGGGACAGCGCGTCGCCCTCGAGCACGGTCGAGGTCTCCATCACCACATGGACCTCCGCCGGGTCCAGCCGCAGCAGCGCCGACCTGGCCGCCCCCCAGCCCGGGGTCGTCGCGACGTGCCACTCCTCCACCCGGCCGGGCTCGGCCACCGCCAGCTGGTGCAGGGCGTCGCCCGCGGCGTCGACGTTGCCGACGTCCAGGCCGACCACGACCACGTCGGACGGGGCGTGGGTCAGCACCGAGTCGACGCAGCGGCGCAGGTCCTCGGGCCACCCTTCGACGAGAAGGGCCACCGAGGCACGCCGGGTCGTCGCCGGTGCGGGTGGCGACAGCTCGGTGAGGTCCCTGTGCACGGGGTAGGCGGGTCGGGGCTCCAGCGCGTAGCCCTCCGGCGCGTCCCTGACCGACCAGCCCAGCGTCTCGATCTCGGTGCGCAACGCGTCGGCGGCGGCGAAGTCGCGCTCGGCCCGGGCCTGCTGGCGGCGGTCGGCCAGCCGGCGCACCTCCTCGGGAGGTCGCACCGGCTCAGGTCAGCCGGACGACGGCCTGCGCGCGCCCGAGCACCTTCTGCCCGGCGCTGGTCGCCGTGAGGTCGACCCGCACCCGGCGGTCGTCGAGCTTGGCGGCCACGGCCGCCGAGACCTCGACGGTGGCGCCGGCGTCGTCGTCGGGCACCGGCACCGGCCGGGTGAAGCGCACGCCGTAGTCCACGACCGCCGCCGGGTCGCCCGCCCAGTCGGTGACCACCCGCACGGCCAGCGCCATCGTGAACATGCCGTGCGCGATGACGTCCGGCAGGCCGACCTCCGTCGCGACCCGCTGGTTCCAGTGGATGACGTTGAAGTCCCCCGACGCTCCCGCGTAGCGCACCAGGTCGCCGCGCCGCACCGGGAACGTCTGGGCCGGCAGCACGGTCCCGACCTCGACGTCGTCGTAGCGAACCCCGGCGGTCACGACTCCTGCCCGCGCACCACGAGGGTGGAGTAGGCGGTGACGACGTGGTCGCCCTCGACGGTGGCGACGTCGCTGCGCGACGTCAGCATGTCGTGGCCGCCCGCGGAGCGGATGCTGTCGATGGTGACCGTGGTGGTCAGGGCGTCCCCGGCCCGGACCGGCCGGCTGTAGACGAACCGCTGCTCGCCATGAACCACCCGGCGGTAGTCGATGCCGAGGTCGGGGTCGTCCACCACGGCCCGCGAGGCCCGGAAGGTCAGCACGAACGGGAAGGTCGGCGGCGCGACGACGTCCGGGTGCCCCAGCGCCCTGGCAGCGTCGCGGTCACGGTAGGCGGGGTTGGGGTCGCCGAGGGCATCGGCGAACTCGCGGATCTTCTCGATGCCCACCTCGTAGGGGGTCGTGGGCGGATAGCTGCGCCCTGCGTACGACGGGTCGATCGGCATGGGGGGACGCTAACGCACCGTCGTGCGACCGGTCAGACCGCGCTCTCGCGCCCTTCGTTGCCCTTGTCGGTGGCGCGCTCCGGGAACCTGGTGCCGATCGTGACGAGCAGGTGCAGCACGCCGAGGGTGATGAACAGCGCCGTCGGCGCCCCCTCCTCGGCGAAGCCGAGCATGAAGGGCAGCGCTACCAGCAGCACCGCGAACACGGCGTCGACCGTGACGTGCACGCCGAGCGAGATGCTCGGGACCAGGCCGCTCGGCAGTGCCGACATGGCCGTGAAAGTCAGCAGCGCGAGGCCGACGACGAGGGACGCGGCCGTCGCCGACGTCGCCTCGAAGCCGAGCACGAAGGGCGCGACGATGAACAGGATCGCCACGGCGTACTCGAGAACGCCGTGCACGACTGCGGGGACGGGACCCTGGTGCAGCATGTCTGATCAGCTCGCAGCGCCCGGCCGGCGGACCACGGACTAGCGGGTCTCGCGGTGGACCGTGTGACGACGCTCGCGGGGGCAGAACTTCTTCAGCTCGAGCCGGTCCGGGTTGTTGCGCCGGTTCTTGCGGGTGATGTAGTTGCGCTCCTTGCACTCCACGCACGCCAGCGTGATCTTCGGACGGACATCGGTCTTGGCTGCCACGGGCGTGCTCCCTGCCTTGTCGGGCGGGCCGGTCCGGCCCGGTGCTGTCGAGTGCTGATCCTGCTGGTCGTGCTGTGACGCTGCGCTGCGTAGCGGAGGCCGGACTTGAACCGGCGACACAGCGATTATGAGCCGCTTGCTCTACCTGGCTGAGCTACTCCGCCGAGACGGTCGACCTGCGGTGAGCCACCTCGAT
>JBOGDY010000376.1:0-2802 GCA_050742955.1 Actinomycetes bacterium
TCTACAACGCCGCCTATGCCCTGGTGATGACGCTGTCGGTGCTGCTGCGCTGGCCCGTGGTCGGCATCATGATCGGGTCGGTCACCGGAGACCTCACCTCGTGGCGGCAGGACCCCGGGATCGTGCGGCTGTGCAGCCGGCTCACCTGGGTTCTCGCCGCGCCCTGCGTGGTGCGGGTTGCGGTGCAGTACCCGCTCTACCTGGCCGGCGAGGTGGGCTGGCTCGGGGTCAGCAAGATCGCCCTCGGCTGGCCGCTGCAGGTGGCCGCCCTGGCGATGATGGCCTACCTGCTGGCGCGCGGGCGCACCCCGTTGGGATCGATGACCCCCGCCACCTGACGGCGGTCAGCGGCTGTGGGGGGCGAGCAGGTCCTCGAGTGCGGTTCCGGTGTCGGGGGTTGCGACGAACAGCAGCTCGTCGCCTGCCTCGAGCGGGTCGTCGGGTGTGGGCGGGATCGGGCGGCCCTCACGGATGATCGCCACCAGGGCGGTGTCCTGCGGCCAGGCGATGTCGCCCACCCGGGTGCCGACGGACGGCGAGTCAGCGGGCAGGGTGAGCTCGAGCATGTCGGTGTTGGACTGCTGGAAGGTGAAGATCCGCACCAGGTCGCCGACGCTGACCGCCTCCTCGACGAGGGCCGTCATCAGGCGCGGCATCGACACGGCGACGTCAACCCCCCACGCCTCGTCGAACATCCACTCGTTCTTCGGGTTGCTCACCCGGGCGACGGTGCGCGGCACGCCGTACTCCGTCTTGGCCAGCAACGACACGACCAGGTTGACCTTGTCGTCACCGGTCGCCGCCACCACCACCTGACACTGGTGCAGGGCCGCCTCCTCGAGGGAGGTGACCTCGCAGGCGTCCGCGAGCAGCCACTCGGCGTTGGGCACCGACGAGACCTTGATGGCCGCCGGCGACCTGTCGATCAGCAGCACCTCGTGCCCGTTCTCGAGCAGCTCGCGGGCGATGGACCGGCCGACGCTGCCCGCACCGGCGATGGCGACGCGCATCAGTGACCCTCCGGGCGGGTGCGGAAGACCGTCTCCACCGACTCGGCCTCCGCGTCCCGCATGATGACGTGGACGATGTCGCCGTCCTGGAGCACGGTGTCGGCGTCGGGCAGCAGGCCCTCGCCGAAGCGGGTGACGAAGGCGACCCGTCCCCCGGCGGTCGTCTCGATGAGGCTGATCCGCTCGCCGATCCAGCGCGGGTCGGTGGGCACCTCGGCCAGCTGCATGCTGCCGCTCGGGTCGCGCCACTCGGGCTCCGCGCCGTGCGGCAGGAGCCGGCGCAGCATCTGCCCCGCGGTCCAGCGGACCGTGGCCACGGTGGGGATCCCGAGCCGCTGGTAGACCTCGGCGCGCCCCGGGTCGTAGATGCGGGCCACCACGCTCTCCACCCCGAACGTCTCGCGCGCCACCCGGGCTGCCAGGATGTTGGAGTTGTCGCCGCTGCTCACCGCCGCGAAGGCGTGCGCCTCCTCGATGCCGGCCTCGCGCAGGCAGTCGCGGTCGAAGCCGGTCCCGTTGATGCGCCTGCCCTGGAAGGCGCTGCCGAGACGCCGGAAGGCCTCGTCGTTGTGGTCGACGACGGCGACGGTGTGACCCTGCGACTCCAGAATCAGAGCCAGGGTCGAGCCGACCCGGCCGCAGCCCATGATGACGAAGTGCACGGTCCGTCCCTTCGTGCGCGCACTGTCCGACCCGCCCTGCTCGCCGCGGACCGCCGAGGGCGACGCTACACGGTCGGTGGCGTCATCTCGGGCCGGCCGCCGAGGCCCTAGCATTCGGCCTTGTGCCACAGGTGACGGACGCGGCCAAGCGACTCCTCCTCGGCCGCGCCATGCGCAGCGACCGGCTGCACGAGACGCTGCTTCCCAAGCGGGTCGCGTTGCCTGTCTTCGCCAGCGACGCGCTGTCCTCCGTCGCCTACGCCCCCGACGAGATCTTCCTGACGCTCGGGATCGCCGGCTTCGCGGCGTACTCGTTCTCCTGGAAGGTCGGGATAGCGGTGTCGCTGGTCATGCTGGTCGTGGTGGCGTCCTACCGGCAGAACGTGCACGCCTACCCCAGCGGCGGCGGCGACTACGAGGTCGCGACGGTCAACCTCGGTGCACGGCCGGGCCTGACCGTCGCCAGCGCGCTGCTGGTCGACTACGTGCTGACCGTCGCGGTGTCCATCTCCTCGGCCGCGCAGTACGCCGCGTCGACGATCGACGCCTTCCAGGGCCGCGAGGTTGCGGTGGCGGTCGTCTCCGTGCTGGTGCTGATGTCGGCCAACCTGCGGGGCGTGCGGGAGTCGGGGACCGTGTTCGCGATACCGACGTACGGGTTCATGCTCGCGATCTTCGGCATGGCGGCGTGGGGCTTCAGCCGGCACCTGTTCGGCGACCTGCCCGACGTGGCCAGCGCGCAGTTCGAGCTCGCGGCCGAGGATCACTACGAGCAGGGGCTGGTCGGCCTCGCGGGGGCGTTCCTCCTCCTGCGCGCGTTCTCCTCGGGCTGCGCCGCACTGACTGGTGTCGAGGCGATCAGCAACGGCGTGCCCGCCTTCCGGAAGCCCAAGTCGCGCAATGCAGCCACCACGCTGCTGATGCTCGGCACCATCGCGGTCACGATGATGATGAGCATCGTGGTGCTGGCGAAGATGTCCGGCCTGCGCTATGCCGAGGACCCGGTCGAGCAGCTGCGGCTCGGTGGCGAGGAAGGCACCGCGCTGGCCAACGGCGGGGTGGAGTTTCCCGACGGCACGCGATACGTGCAGGACCCGGTGATCGGCCAGCTCGCCGATGCCATCTTCGAC
>JBOGDY010000377.1:0-2801 GCA_050742955.1 Actinomycetes bacterium
AGTAGGGCCCGCGAGGCACCGGCTCCAGCTCGCCGATGATGCGCAGCGCGCTCGACTTCGGCGCGCCGCTGACCGAGCCCGGCGGGAAGGTCGCGGCCAGCAGGTCGGCCCAGCCCGCGCCGGGCCGCAGCCGGGCCCGCACCGTGGACACGAGGTGCACGAGGCCCGGGTGGGCCTCGACCTCGCACAGCCCCGGCACCTCCACCGACCCGGTCACGGCGACCCGTCCCAGGTCGTTGCGCACCAGGTCGACGATCATCACGTTCTCCGCCCTGTCCTTCGCGGTCAGGTCGTCCACGGTGCGGCCGGTGCCCTTGATCGGGCCCGACTCGACCACGTCTCCCGCCCGGCGCAGGAACAGCTCCGGCGAGGCGGTGGCGACGTGCACGTCGTACGCCGGTATCCGCACCACTCCCGCGTAGGGCGCCGGGTTCCCACCGGCCAGCAGTCGCGCGAGTCCCACCACGTCGGCGCCGGCCGGGGCCTCGGCGGAGAGGACCCGGCAGACGTTGACCTGGTAGACCTCCCCCGCCGCGATCTCCTCGCGCACCCGGTCGACCGCCGCGACGTAGCGGTCCCGGCCGACCGACGTCGCCCACGCGTGCCGCGGCACACCTGCCCACGTCGCCGGCGGCAGCGGCGCGTCGCGTACGTCCGCGAACCGGGCACACACCAGGTCACCCTCGAAGCCGGCCACGACCGCCCACCAGCCGGCACCGTCGAGGGCGCTGCGGTCACGAGTGACGTCGACCAGCCCGGTGGCCAGTCGTCCGCCGAACCAGGCGATCGGGTCAGGCGAGGCCACCGACCGCGTCCTCGGCGGCGGCGACGACCTCGGGCAGCAGCCGGTCGACGGCGACCAGCTGGTCGGACACGTTGCGGTCGTTGTCCATCGTTGGCACCTGCGAGCGGACGAGCCGGTGCACGGCGGCGCTGGCCGCACCGGGCGACGCGAGGGAGGCCCGGAAGTCGATTGCCTGGGCGGCGACGACGACCTCCACCGCCAGCACCGAGCGCACGTTGGCGACGACCTCGCGCAGCTTGCGCATCGACGTCCAGCCCATCGAGACGTGGTCCTCCTGGTTGCCCGACGTCGGGATGGTGTCCACGCTCGACGGGTGCGCGAGCACCTTGTTCTCGCTGACCAGGGACGCGGCGGTGTACTGCGCGATCATGAACCCGGAGTTGGTGCCCGGCTCCGCGGCGAGGAAGGCGGGCAGGTCGCGGGAGAACGCCGGGTCGAGCATCCGGTCGGTGCGCCGCTCGGCGATGCTCGCCAGCTCGGCGGCGGCGATCGCCAGCATGTCGCCGGCGAAGGCCAGCGGCTCGCCGTGGAAGTTCCCGGTCGACATGACCTCGCCGTCCGGCACGATCACCGGGTTGTCCACGACCGAGCCCAGCTCGATGTCGATGACGCGGCGGGCGTGGGCGTGCACGTCGCGGACGGCGCCGTGGACCTGCGGGGCGCAGCGCAGGCAGTAGGCGTCCTGGACCGCGTGGTCGCTCTCCCGGTGGCTAGCCACGAGCGGGCTGTGGGCGAGGAGCCGGCGCAGGTTGCTCGCGCTCGCGAGCTGCCCCGGGTGCGGCCGGATCACCTGCACGCGTTCGTCGTAGGGCCGGTCGGTGCCCAGCAGCGCCTCGACACTCATCGCGCAGGCGATGTCCGCGACCTTGACCAGCAGCCCGACCTCGTCGACGGCGAGGCTGAGCAGCACCTGCATCGGCTCGGTGCCGTTGATGAGGCTGAGGCCCTCCTTCGCCGCGAGGGTCAGCGGCTCGAGACCCTCGGCGGCCAGCACCTCGGCGCTGTCCCACCCGCGCGGGTCGGTTTCGCCCTGGCGCCGCAGCCGACCCTCGCCCACCAGCGGCTGGGCCAGGTGGGCGAGCTGGGCGAGGTCACCGGACGCCCCGACCGAGCCCTTGCCGGGGATGACCGGGAGCAGGCCTCGGTCGAGCAGCTCGAGCAGCCTGCGCGGCAGGTCCACCCGCACCCCGGAGTAGCCGGCCGTCAGGGTGCGGGCTCGCAGCAGGAGCAGGCCACGGACGACGTCGTCGGGGAGGGGCTCCCCCACCCCGGCGCTGTGGGACCGCACCAGCGCCAGCTGCATGCGCTCGAGGTCGGCGCGCCCGACGTGGGTGTCGGCCAGGGCCCCGAAGCCGGTGGTGACGCCGTACATCACCTTGTCCTGCTCGACGGCGTCGGCGACGACGGCGCGGCTGGCGGCCATCCGGTCCGCGACGTCGGGGCCCAGCTCGGCGCGGGCGTGGCCTCTCGCGACGGCGACCAGGTCGTCGAGAGTGAGGGCGTCGCCGGTGACGGTCACGGTGCGCATGGCGGGCAACCTAGTCCCTCCTGAGGAGCGTCTCCGGCTTTGGCCGGGCCTCCTTCGGCTTTGGCCGGGCCGCCCGGCATCGGCTATGGTCTACACCGCACGTCGGGGCGGTCCTCGGGTCGCTTGCGTGGCGCGCGGACGTGGCTCAGTTGGTAGAGCATCACCTTGCCAAGGTGAGGGTCGCGGGTTCGAATCCCGTCGTCCGCTCGAGATCTCCGGTCTCCAACCCGGTGGAGTGGCCGAGAGGCGAGGCAACGGCCTGCAAAGCCGTGTACACGGGTTCAAATCCCGTCTCCACCTCGAGCACCACCCAGCTAGGGCGATTGGCGCAGTCTGGCTAGCGCGCTTCCCTGACACGGAAGAGGTCACAGGTTCAAGTCCTGTATCGCCCACCACCTGAGCGCCGGCCCGTCACCCCGGCTTCCGACCCCACCGGGATGGGACGTTCGGCGACGACCCGCCGGGAGC
>JBOGDY010000378.1:0-2798 GCA_050742955.1 Actinomycetes bacterium
TGGTAGTCAGCGGGCGATGGGGGTGACGGAGCCCGGGCGGGCGGACCGGTCGGTGATCGAGCGCGGCCCGCGCCCCACGGCGACCATGCCCGACTGCACGAGCTCGCGGATGCCGAAGGGCTCGAGCACCCGCAGCAGGGCGTCCAGCTTCTCGGCGTTGCCGGTCGCCTCGACGGTCACCGCGTCGGGGGCGACGTCCACCACCTTGGCGCGGAACAGCTGCACCGTCTCGAGCACGTGCGAGCGGCTGGCCCGGTCGGCCGAGACCTTGACCAGCAGCAGCTCGCGCTGGACCGACGTCGACGGGTCGAGCTCGACGATCTTGATGACGTTGACGAGCTTGTTCAACTGCTTGGTGACCTGCTCGAGCGGGAGGTCCTCGACGTTGACCACGATCGTCATCCGCGAGACGTCGTCGTCCTCGGTGGGACCGACCGCCAGCGAGTCGATGTTGAAACCGCGCCGCGAGAACAGGCTTGCGATCCGGGCGAGGACGCCCGGCTTGTTCTCCACCAGCACGGACAGCGTGTGTCGGCTCATCGCTCTTCTCCCGCCTCGGTGTCCCACTGGGGAGCCATGTCGCGGGCCACCTGGATCTCGTCGTTGCTGGTCCCGGCGGGGACCATCGGCCAGACCATCGCGTCCTGGTGGACGGTGAAGTCGACGACGACCGGCCGGTCGTTGATCGCCATGGCGCGCTCGATCGTGCTGTCGACGTCGTCCGCCTTCTCGCAGCGAAGCCCGACGCAGCCGTAGGCCTCGGCCAGCCTGACGAAGTCGGGGATGCGCTCGGGCATGGTGTTGCCCCGCGAGGCGGCGCCGAGATCTGTGTTGCTGTACCGCTCGTTGTAGAACAGCGTCTGCCACTGACGCACCATGCCCAGGGTGCCGTTGTTGATGATCGCCACCTTGATCGGGATGTCGTTCACGGCGCAGGTGGCCAGCTCCTGGTTGGTCATCTGGAAGCAGCCGTCACCGTCGATGGCCCAGACCGTCGCTTCCGGCCTCCCGGCCTTGGCGCCCATGGCCGCGGGCACGGCGTAGCCCATGGTGCCGAGCCCGCCGGAGTTCAGCCAGGTGTTGGGGTGCTCGTAGGAGATGAACTGCGCGGCCCACATCTGGTGCTGACCGACCCCGGCGACGTAGAGCGCGTCGGGCCCGGCGATCCGCCCGAGCCGCTCGATGACGTACTGCGGCGCGAGCGAACCGTCGTCGGGGCGCTCGTAGCCCAGCGGATAGGTCGTGCGCCACAGGTCGACCTGCGCCCACCAGGCCGCGTAGTCGCCGCGGTGCCCACCGTCGTACTCGGACTGGACCGCGACCACCAGGTCGCGCATCACGTCCTTGCAGTCGCCGACGATCGGCACGTCGGCGGTGCGGTTCTTGGAGATCTCGGCCGGGTCGACGTCGGCGTGCACGACCTTCGCGTCCGGGGCGAAGGTGGAGAGCTTGCCGGTGACCCTGTCGTCGAAACGGGCACCGAGAGAGACGATGAGGTCGGCCTTCTGCAGGGCCGTGACCGCCGCCACGGTGCCGTGCATGCCGGGCATGCCGAGGTGCTGGCGGTGGCTGTCCGGGAAGGCGCCGCGCGCCATCAACGTCGTGACCACCGGGATGCCGGTCAGCTCGGCCAGGGTCCGCAGCTCGGCCCAGGCCCGAGCCTTGAGCACCCCGCCGCCGACGTAGAGCACCGGCCGGCGCGCCTGGAGCATCAGCCGTGCCGCCTCCCGCACCTGCTTGCCGTGCGGCCGGCCGACGGGGCGGTAGCCGGGCAGGTCGATCGTGCTCGGCCACTCGAACGTCGTGGCCGCCTGCAGCGCATCCTTGGACACGTCCACCAGCACCGGACCCGGACGGCCCGTCGAGGCGATGTGGAACGCCTCCGCGATCGTGCGTGGGATCTCAGCCGGGTCGGTGACCAGGTAGTTGTGCTTGGTGATGGGCATCGTGATGCCGCGGATGTCCGCCTCCTGGAAGGCGTCGGTGCCGATCGCGGCACTCGGGACCTGACCGGTGATCGCCACGATGGGCACCGAGTCCATGTGGGCGTCGGCGATCGGCGTGACCAGGTTGGTCGCCCCGGGGCCGCTCGTCGCCATGCACACCCCGACCCGGCCGGTCGCCACGGCGTAGCCCTCTGCCGCGTGCCCGGCCCCCTGCTCGTGGCGCACCAGCACGTGCCGGATGCGGCTGGAGTCCATCAGCGGGTCGTAGAGCGGCAGGATCGCACCGCCGGGAATGCCGAACACGGTGTCTACGCCCGCCGCCTCCAGCGAGCGGACGAGACTCTGCGCTCCACTGATCTGCTCGGACATTCGGAACCCTCTCGCGTCAACCGGGCCGGACAAGAAGAAACCCCCCGGCCCGTTCAGGGCTGACGAGGGGCGGCGCGCTCGGCGGGTGGATCAGCCGGCGCGCAGGCGGAGTACGACGTGCCACGCGTGCATGCTGACACCTTTACGGCGGTCTCCACAGGTGTCAACGATGTGAGATCAGCGTCTCAGCATGCGGCAGCGGCGCCCTGCACGCTCGCCGTGCCAGGCCCGGCCTCCGGGCGACCGACAGGGATCAAGGCGGGACAGACCACCGCAATGGCCGCGGAATGCCCCCGAAGGTCCTCCATTTGCGTGATACCGCACGTCACGCTCGGTGCTGGAGGCTAACTTCGGTGAGGCGGTTGTCAGGGGGTCTCGGATGAGGCAGGACGAGGCAGCGACGGGGCGGTGGTCCGCCCGCCCTGGTCGGGCTCGAGCGCTGCGCGCCGCGGTGTTCCTGACCCCGGTCGCCGCCTCTGCCCT
>JBOGDY010000379.1:0-2786 GCA_050742955.1 Actinomycetes bacterium
GGGCGGGCGCACTGACCGGGCCCGGCCCCGTCGTACGGACTCGTGGCGCGGCGAGGTCCTCGACGGTGCCCCACGCCTGGCACTCGCCGCACCGGCCGACCCACTTCATGCTCGACCAGCCGCAGTCCGCGCAGCGGTAGGTGGCTCGCTCGCGGGTCGCCGTCCGTGCTGTCCCTGCCATGGTGCCGAGGCTAGGCGGCGCGGGCGACACAACGGGTGAGGCTGGCCGACGGCCCGCGGACGGAGGCGCTCAGGGCCGGCGGAACGCCTCCTCGGCCATGCCCTCCCGGAAGAACGTCTCACCGAGCCCGTCGATGAGCGGCTGCACCTGGCTGGTCATCCTGCTGATAGCCGCGAGCTTGGTATCGAGCAGGTCGCCGTCGAGCCGGACGTGGAAGAGCAGCTCGTCCACGGGTGTGCACGGCGGCTCCGCGCCCATGAACACGTTGAACTCGTCCAGCTGGGGCCTGAATCGCGCCAGCCAGTCCGGCGTCTTCGTGGCGTAGCCGAGCCGGGCACCATCCTTCGCGACCTTCTCGAACGCAGCCGTGGCCCATCGACTCGCCGCCTTGTGGTCCTCGTGCCCGGTCATCCCGTCGGGGCCGAAGGTGAGGACGGTGTCGGGCCGCACCTGCGCCATCACCTCGGCGACCCGGCGTACGGCCTCGTCCTGGTCGACGTCGGCGCAGCCGCCGTCGGGGTAGTCGAGCCAGTGGTGCTCGGTGACTCCGAGCTCGGCCAGGCAGGCCTCGAGCTCCTTGGTGCGTACGGCGGCGAGCGGCTCGCCCGGCGGCCACCGCGTCTCGTCGGGGGAGCCGAGCTCACCCCGGGTGGCGGTGATGCAGACGACGCGGTTACCGGCCCGGGCGGCGCGGGTCATCAGGCCGGCCGCGAGGTAGGTCTCGTCGTCGGGGTGCGCCCACACGCCGAGGATGGTGCCCAAGGGGTTCCCGCCGTCCATGGCGCGGACTTTAGCGGTCGTACGCCGTGGCGTGGCCCCCCACGACGCGGACCCTTGTGCGCTCAGGGACGGGACTGGTAGGACTGCCATAACCCGACAGAGCGGCACAATCCGGGCGCCGACTATTGACCTTTCCGGGCCGCTCCACTCGATGGCTGGGAGGCCGTGATGCGACGTCGTACCCCGCTCGCCGTGCTCGCCGGCGTCGCCGCGCTCGCCGTGATCCAGCTCGGCGGCCCGCAGGCTGTCGCGGACCCGTCGCACAACCCCGGCGGTCCGTGCCTGCAGGACAACCAGAACGTCCGGCTGTCGAGCGTAGCGGGCTACGCCGACGTGGTGACCGAGCTCGACCGCATCGAGCGCACCAGCGGTGGCCTCGTCGAGGTGGGCTCCGCCGGTGTCTCCGGGGAGGGCCGCGAGCTGCTCCACGCCACCGTCGGGGACGGCCCGCTCACGTTCTGGCTGCAGGCGCGCATCCACGGCAACGAGCTGCACAGCACCGAGGCCGCGCTGCAGATCCTCGACCACCTGGCGAGCGGCGACCCCCAGGCCCGGGCGATCCGCGAGGCGCTGACGGTCGTGGTCCTGCCGATGTACAACCCGGACGGCGCCGAGGCCAACATCCGGCAGAGCACGACACCGAACCGGATCGACCTCAACCGCGACTGGGAGAACTTCGCCCAGCCGGAGTCGGTCGCGTTCTGGCGGCTCTGGCGATCGGTCCAGCCCGAGCTGGCGCTCGACCTGCACCACATGAGCCAGGCCCCGACCGTCGCGGGCACCGACGACCTCAACCAGTTCCAGATCGGGGCCCTGTCCATCGACCCGGCCCGCATGACCGCCGAGCAGTGGCTCACCAACCGCCAGATGGCGATGGTCAGCGTGGACGCGCTCGAGCAGTTCGGCCCGGTCAACGTGGCGCGCTACCCCGTCATCGACATCACGAACGCGGTGCTGTCACGGATGCTGATGGGAGGCACCGCCCCGTCCGGTGAGACACCGGTGACCCAGGTCGAGACGCCAACCCGGGGCGCGATCTTCTACGAGGTGCGCTCCGTCGGGCAGAAGAGCAACGGCCAGCTGGAGAACCTGTTCCGCATCCCGACGATGGCGGTTCTGAGTGCGGCGGCGGACGGGTCGTTGACCTCGTACGACGTGTCACGGTTCTCCGACCTGCCCTTCGCCGAGAGCGGCACCTGCGGAGACCACTGACGTTCCTGGTCATCATCGGGCCCTGCCGCGATGAGTTCTGCGACGGCCCTCGGTCTACCTGTCGGGGCCTGCAGAAGGGACAGTCATGTTCAGGGACACCAAGGCGTTCAGCGGCTTCTCCGTCGACGACGTGGCGAAGGCTCGACGGTTCTACGGCGAGACCCTCGGTCTCGACGTGTCCGAGGCCGACGGACTGCTGACGCTGCACATCGCCGGCGGCAGAGAGACTCTCGTCTACCCGAAGCCGGACCACACGCCCGCGACCTTCACCGTCCTCAACTTCCCGGTGGACGACGTCGAGGCCGCGGTGGACGAGCTGACCGGGCGGGGGGTCCGGTTCGAGCGCTACGAGGGGACCGACATCGAGACCGACGCGAAGGGCGTCTTCCGTGGCGGAGGCCCGCTCATCGCCTGGTTCAAGGATCCTGCCGGCAACGTCCTGTCCGTGATCCAGCGCGACTGACGCCTCCGGGGGCGCGGGCCGGTCTCATGTGATCGTTTGGGACTTTTTTGCGACGCCACGCCGGACCGGCACCGGCGTGTCGCCGACAAGCGTCCCAACGCGGCGACGGATATCGCGGAGGTACCGTCGTACGGTGCGCGGTGATCGAGT
>JBOGDY010000380.1:0-2781 GCA_050742955.1 Actinomycetes bacterium
CGCCTGGGGGGCGGGGGCGGGCTGGGTGCTCGACTCGGTGCCGCGGCTGCTCGGCGCCGGGGACGACCCCGCCGGGTTCCGGCCGGACCACCCGCTGCTGCGCGACATGTGGCGCCGCCACCGCGACCTGCGGGTGCCACGGTCCGGCCTGGTGCTGGAGGCGCTGATGCCGGCCGTCCTGGAGCAGAAGGTGACCGGGCGCGAGGCCTGGCGGGCCTGGCGTTACCTGCTGCGGCGGTACGGCGAGCCGGCACCCGGCCCGGCCGCGGTGCTCCCGCCCGGGCTGCGGGTGCCGCCGGTGCCCGGGGCGTGGCGGCGGGTGCCGTCCTGGGAGTGGCACCGAGCCGGGGTCGACCAGTCGCGGTCGCGCACCGCCGTGACCGCGGCCGGTTCCGCCGGACGGCTGGAGCGGCTGACCGGGCTCGGCCACACGGAGGCCACCGCCCGGCTGCGTTCCCTGCCCGGGGTCGGGGCCTGGACCGCGGCCGAGGTCGCCCAACGGGCACTCGGCGACCCCGACGCGGTCTCGGTCGGCGACTTCCACCTGTCCTCGCTGGTCGGCTGGGCCCTGGTCGGGGAGAAGGTCGACGACGACGCGATGCTCGAGCTGCTGGAGCCCTACCGAGGTCACCGCTATCGGGCGGTCAGGCTCATCGAGCTCTCGGGCCTGGGACCGCCGAGGCACGGGCCGCGGCTGGCTGTGCGCGACTTCCGGGCGATGTGACCCTGGACTTGTCAGGCTCCCGCCGCCGAAAAACCCACGCGAGAGCCTGACAAGTCGGGGGGGCGCCCACGGTCAGCGGGTCACGAGGAAGTCGTCGGGGTCGCGCGGCGGACGGTTCTGCGGGGGTCGGGCGGGGTGGCCGACCGCCACCGCACCCATCGGGTCCCAGCCCGCGGGCAGCTCGAGCTCGCGGCGGACCACGTCGCGGCAGAACATCGTGCTGCTCACCCACGCCGACCCGAGACCTTCGACGGACAGCGCGACCAGCAGGTTCTCCACGCCCGCGCCCATCGCGACCAGGAACATCTCCCGCTCGGCGGCCGACCGGCGCGCGTCGGGGTAGTCATGGGCGCCGTCGGCGACGAGGCAGGGGACCACCAGCAGGGGGGCGGCCCGCAGGACCGTGCCGCGTCGGGTGCGCCGCGCGACCTGCTCGTCGGTGAACCCGTCGCCGCGCAGGTCGTGCACCCAGGCGGCCAGCATCGCGTCCAGCAGCCGCACCCGGACGTCGGGCGAGGAGACGACGACGAACCGCCAGGGGGTGGTGTGGTGGGGCGCGGGCGCGGTCACGGCGACGGCGACAGCACGTCGTACGGCGTGGTCGTCGACCGCCTCGTCGGTGAACTCGCGCACCGTGCGCCGGCCCGGCACCACCTCGCGCGACCCCAGCCGGAACATGTCCTCCGCGGGCGGCCGGACGACGGCCGCGGCACCCGGCCCGTCCTCGGTCATGGTGCGGTGGCCCAGCCCGCGGACGACGGCGACGGGACAGCCGGAGAGCTTGCCCTTGACCAGGTCGGCGGCCGACGCGATCTCGTCCGCGACCGCGGTGACCGTCATGTCGAGGGCGTTGCCATATGCGTCGACCCGGCCGCGCAGGTCGTCGAGCGGCTCCAGGCCGGCCACGCCGATCGCCTGGTCGGTCAGGCCCAGCCGCCAGGGCCTGCCGAACGTGTCGCTGAGCAGCACGGCCACGTCGACGCCGAGCCGGTCGGCCAGCGCCGACCGCAGCGCCCGGGCGGAGGCGTCGGGGTCGACGGGCAGCAGCACGACGGTGCCCCCGGCCGTGTTGCTGGTGTCGACGCCGGCACTGGCCAGCACCATGCCGTGGCGCGTCTCGGCGATGCGGGTCAGCCCGCGCGCGGCGACGACGCGGACCGTCTCCGAGGCGATCGCCTCGTCACGGTCCAGCCGTACGACGCGGCCCTCCGCCTTGGACACCACCTTGGACGTGACGACCACGACGTCGCCGTCCCTGAGCCGGTCCTCCGCCGGGCCGGCATCGACCGCGCGCGCGACCAGGTCGGCGAGGTCGTCGCCGGGACCCACCTCGGGCAGGCCCTCGAGGGCCCACACCCGCAGCGCCTCAGTCACGGGCGCCGGACCTCGGCCGCGAGCTCGAGCGCGGCCCGGGCCATGGCGGCCGCCGCCTCGGTGTCGTGCATCAGCAGGGGCACCGCGCGGCAGGCGATCCCCGCCCGCCCCACCCCGTCGACCGCCGCCGAGTCGACGGTGTCCACCAGCCAGCCGTCGAGCAGGCCCGCTCCGTAGTGCCGGCCCACCGCGGCCGCCGAGGTCTCGATGCCGATGGCGGCCAGCACCTTGTCGGCCATCCCCCGGACCGGCGCGCCGCCCACGACGGGCGACAGGCCCACGACGGGTGCGCCGCACCGTTCGATCGCGTCTCGGATGCCGGGGACGGCGAAGATGGTGCCGATGCTGACGACCGGGTTCGAGGGCGGCAGCAGCACGACGTCGGCGGCCCCGATCGCGTCGAGCACGCCCGGTGCGGGCTTGGCGTCCTCGGCGCCGACAGCGACGACCTCGTGCGCGACCGGCTCGGCGTGCAGCCGGACCCAGTACTCCTGGAAGTGCACGGCCCGCCTGGATCCGGCCCGGCCGGGGTCGTCGATGACGACGTGGGTCTCGACCCGGTCGTCGCTCATCGGCAGCAGCGTCACACCAGGCTTCCACCGGTCGCAGAGGGCGGCGGTCACGGCACTGAGCGGATAGCCGGCCGACAGCATCTGGGTGCGCACCACATGGGTCGCGAGGTC
>JBOGDY010000381.1:0-2776 GCA_050742955.1 Actinomycetes bacterium
GTCGTACCGGTGCCGGCCCGGTCGCGCACGAACGACACGTCGTGGTGCGCCGCCTCCGCCAGCGCGTCGGCGAGCTCGGCCGGGCGCAGGGCCGGCAGGTCGGCCGACAACGAGCCCACCCGGGCACCAGGGTGCAGCGCGACCGCGGCGGTGACCCCGTGGCGCAGCGCGGGGTTGAGGCCGGCATCGGGTTCGTCGGCCACGAGCGTCGCCCCCACCGCGGCCACTGCCCGCGCCGCCGCGGCGTCGTCCGTGACCGTCACGACGGCGAGGACCGGCGCGCAGGCCAGCGCCGCCTCGACGGTGTCGACGGCGAACGCCAGCGCCAGCTCCTGACGGTGCGGTGCGGCGGGTCCGGCGAGGCGGGACTTGGCCAGCTCGAGGCGCTTGATCGGCACCACGAGGCACCAGCCGGGATCGTCCAGTCTCATCGGTCCCCGATCCTGCCAGTCGGCTCGACACGGCCTGCGCGCGGACGGGACACTGCCCGCGGGAACATGGACGACGGCGAGAGGGAGGCCGGGTGACCCGCCGCAGGCTGGGCTTCTGGTACCGACTGGCGGTGGTGCTGCTGCGGCCACCGCTGGTGCTGCTGACCCGGCGCGACTGGCACGGCGCCACCAACCTCCCGCGGTCCGGTGGCGTCGTGGTGGTCACCAACCACGTCTCCTACTTCGACCCGCTGGCGTTCGCCCACTACCTCTACGACAACGGACGGCTGCCGCGGTTCCTCGCGAAGGCGGCGCTGTTCGACCTGTTCTTCGTCGGCAGTGTCGTCAGGGGTGCCGGCCAGATCCCCGTCTACCGCGAGTCGGCGACCGCAACGACCGCCTACTCGGCCGCGGTCGACGCCATACGTCGTGGCGAGTGCGTCGTGATCTACCCGGAAGGCACCGTGACCCGCGACCCCGGCCTGTGGCCGATGGTTGGCAAGACCGGCGCCGCCCGGGTGGCCCTGGCCACCGGAGCGCCCGTCGTGCCGGTCGCGCAGTGGGGCCCCCAGGACGTACTGGCCCCCTACGCGAAACGGCTGCGGCTGCTGCCGCGCAAGACGATGCACCTGCGGGCCGGACCGCCCGTCGACCTCTCGGATTTCATGGGCCGGGAGGTCACCGCCGAGCTGTTGGCGGCGGTCAGCGAGCGGATCATGATGGCGCTCACCGCGCAGCTCGAGCAGATCAGGGGGGAGCAGGCGCCGGGGGTCCGGTTCGACCCGCGCAAGCAGGGTCTGCCGACGACCGGCAACCCCAACAGTCCCCATCGTGACCCGGGCGGCACCAGGAGGTCGGCGTGACGCGGGTCGCGGTGCTGGGGGCCGGGTCGTGGGGCACCACGTTCAGCATGGTCCTGGCCGACGGCGGCTCGGACGTGGTGCTCTGGGGTCGGCGGCCCGAGGTGTGCGCGACGGTCAACAGCGCCCACCAGAACCTCGACTACCTGCCGGGGGTCGAGTTGCCGGCGTCCATCCGGGCCACGTCCGAGCCCGGGGAGGCGCTGGAGGGCGCATCGGTCGTTGTCCTGGCCGTCCCGTCGCAGACCCTGCGGGGCAACCTCGAGACCTGGGCACCTCTCCTGCCGGCCGACTGCGTGCTGGTGAGCCTGATGAAGGGCATCGAGCTCGGCACCACCAAGCGCATGAGCGAGGTCATCGCGGAGGTGACGGGAGCCGGACAGGAGCGCCTCGCGGTGGTGTCCGGGCCCAACCTGGCCAAGGAGGTCGCCCAGCGTCAACCGTCGGCCAGCGTCGTGGCGTGCACCGACGAGGCGGTCGCGGAGAAGCTGCAGCAGGTCTGCATGGCCGGCTACTTCCGGCCCTACACCAACACGGACGTCATCGGTGTCGAGCTCGCCGGGGCGGTGAAGAACGTCATCGCGCTCGCGGTGGGCATGGCCGACGGCATGGGCTTCGGCGACAACTCGAAGGCCTCGATCATCACCCGTGGGCTGACCGAGATCACCCGGCTCGGCCTGGCCCTGGGCGCCGACCCGACGACGTTCGCCGGACTCGCCGGCATCGGCGACCTGGTGGCCACCTGCATGTCGCCCCTCTCGCGCAACCGGACCTTCGGCGAGAACCTCGGCAAGGGCATGACCCTCGACGAGGCGGTCAGGGCCACCCGGCAGACCGCCGAGGGCGTCGCGTCCTGCCGGTCGATCCTCGCGCTGGCCCGGGCCCACGGCGCCGACATGCCGATCACCGAGCACGTGGTGGCCGCGGTGCACGACGGGCTGCCGCCGAAGGAGATCCTCGGCAGCATCATGAGCCGCAGCGCCAAGTCCGAGGGGGCGTGAGGCGCGGGCGACTCAGGTCCCCGCGCCGTCCAGGGCCGCGGCCAGGTCGCGCCACAGGTCCTCGACGTCCTCGACGCCCACGGACAGCCGCACCAGGCTCTCCGGCACGCCAGGGCTCTCGCCCGGCCACCGCCGCCGCCGCTCGAGGCTCGACTCGACGCCGCCCAGGCTTGTCGCGTGCACCCAGATCCGCGTGGTCTCGGTGACGCGCGCGGCCGTGTCGCCGTCGCCGTCGACCTCGATGCTGACGACGGCGCCGAAGCCGGGGTAGTGGACGCGGGACACGCCGGGATGACCGGCCAGCCGGGCCGCCAGGTCAGCGGCGTTGGACTGCGCGCGCTCGACCCGCAGGTGCAGCGTGCGCAGCCCCCGCAGGGCGAGCCAGGCCTCGAGCGTGCCGGGCACCGACCCCTCGCGGCTGCGGGTCGCCACCAGCCGCTGCGCGAGGTCGCCGTCGCGCACCACGGCGACGCCGAGCATCAGG
>JBOGDY010000382.1:0-2764 GCA_050742955.1 Actinomycetes bacterium
GCCTCCTGCCGCGCACGCTCCTCGACCGCCTCGCGCTGGCGGCGGGACCGGTCCTCGGCCTCGGCGGCCGCGCGGCGGGCCTGCTCCTCGGCCTCGGCGTGCTGCCGCTCCTCGCCGAGGCGGCGCGACTCGTCGATCTCGGCCTGCTCACGGGAGCTGAGCGGCAGCAGCGGGGTCAACCGGGTCGCCACCTCCCGGGCGACCGCATCGGGCGGCTGCGTCGAGTCGACCACGAGGTAGCGCGCACCGCCGCGGCGGGCGATGTCGAGGTAGCGCTCGCGCACCCGCTCGTGGAAGTCGAGCGGCTCGGCCTCGAGCCGGTCGGGCTCCGCCACCCGCCGCAGCCCGGCGTCGGCGGGCAGGTCGAGCACGACGGTCAGGTCGGGGCGCAGACCCCCTGTCGCCCACCGCGAGAGTCGCAGCACGTCGGGGACGGCCAGGTCGCGGCCGGACCCCTGGTAGGCGAGCGAGGAGTCCATGTAGCGGTCGGTGATGACGATCTCGCCCCGGCGCAGCGCCGGGGCGATCACCGACGCGACGTGCTCGGCCCGGTCGGCCGCGAACAGCAGCGCCTCCGCGCGTGGCGACAGCACGCCATCGCCGTCCTCGCCGTGCAGCAGCACCGTGCGCAGCCGCCGGCCGAGCTCGGTGGCACCGGGCTCGAAGGTGACCACGACCTGATGCCCCTTGCCGCGCAGCCAGTCGGCCAGCAGCTGTGCCTGGGTGGACTTGCCGACGCCTTCGCCGCCCTCGAGCGCGATGAAGAAGCCTCCGCGCGGCTCACCCCGGCGCAGGCCGACGGGCTCGTTGCGGTAGGCGGCGACCACGTCGGCGACCAGCCGGACACCGCGGCGGTCGTCCATGTGCCGGTAGGACACGAAGCCGATCAGGGCGGCGAGCAGTCCGCCGGCGAACATGGTGATGGCGGCGCCGTTGTAGACGAGCACCATCGCGTCGGTGACCTCGATCTGGTGGCGGCCGAACGCGGCCGCCAGCAACGGGGCCACGGCCAGCACGAGCACCAAAGTGACCCGCACCATCGTCTGCACGAACGCGAAGGTGCGGCCGCGCAGCTCGTCGGCCACCTCGAGGCCGAGCAGCGTGTAGCCGGTGACCCAGGCGACCCCGGCGAAGGCACCGACGACGAACGTGATGACGACGGCGATGACGATGTTGGGCAGCAGCGCGAGCAGGGCCAACGAGAGCCCGGCGGCGGTGATGGAGACCCCGAACAGCCGGCGGCGGCTGAACTCGGGCACCAGCCGCGGCCCCAGCAGCATGCCGGTCGCGAGCCCGCAGAACACCGTCCCGAAGAGCAGGCCGTAGCCCGGGTCCCCACCGCCGAGGTCGGCGACGTAGGTGCGGGCCAGGCCGATCACCGCACCACCGGCGGCGAAGGCACCGAGCATGCCCACCACCAGCCCGCGGACCAGCCGGGTGCGGGCGACGAAGCTCCAGCCCTCGACCAGCGTGCGCCAGAAGGACCGGAACCCGGGCCGGGCCTGCGACTCGTCGCGCACCCGGGGCGGGATCTCCTTGAGCCCGTAGATCGTGATCGCGGACACGAGGAAGGTCAGGGCGTTGACGAACAGGGCCAGGTCGACCTCGTCGATGGCCGTGAACGCGTTGTCAAGGATGCCCGAGAGCAGCGCCAGCGCCGCGAACACCGCTGCCGCGATCGGCGCCGAGCCGTAGGTGGCGAACAGGCTCAGCTGGTTGGCGCTCTCGAGCCGCTCCCGCGGGACGAGGTTGGGGACCGTCGCCTCCTTGGCCGGCATCCACATCAGGCTGGCCGCCTCGATGAGGAACGTCGCGACGAACAGCCACCACAGCGTGCCGACGAGCGGGATGGACACGAACAGCCCGAACCGGATCAGGTCACAGACGACCATCGTGTAGCGGCGGTCCAGCCGGTCGGCGACCACCCCCGCGAGCGGGCCGATGACGACGGCCGGCGCCAGGCGCAGGATGAAGACGGCCGCGATCGCGACGTTGGCCGCGGCGTAGCCGCCGTCGACCAGACGGGGGGCGAGCGCGGTGAGAGCCAGCAGGCCCAGCCAGTCGCCGAAGCTGGAGAACGACAGGGCCACCCAGAGCCGGCGGAAGGCCGGCACTTTGAGCACCCGGCGCAGGTCGTGGTCGGGGTTCACGACGCGGCTCGGGGGCCCAGCGGCATCCGGGGCGTTGGCGGGGTCCGTCACCGGTCCAGCCTAGCCACGCGTCCCGACCGGCCCGTGACCAGACGGCCGGCCTGTGGACGGGCCATACTCCGCAGCCTCAGCGCCCCTTGGCGGGCCGCTTCGCCGCCGCCTTCTTGGCCGGGCGCTTCGCCGCCGACTTCTGGGCGGCCTTCCTGGGCGCCTTCTTCTCCGGGCCCTTGGCTCGCTTCTCGGCCAGCAGCTCCACCGCCCGCTCCACGGTGACGGCCTCGACGGAGTCGGCCTTGCGGAGGGTCGCGTTGGTCTCCCCGTCGGTGACGTAGGCGCCGAACCTGCCCTCCTTGACCACGACCGGCCTTCCGGTCACCGGGTCGGCGCCGAGCTCGCGCAGCGGAGCGGCGGCGGCACGCCGTCCTCGCTGCTTCGGCTGGGCGTAGACGGCCAGCGCCTCGTCGAGGGTGATGTCGAACATCTGGTCCTCGGTCTCCAGCGACCGCGAGTCGGTGCCCTTCTTCAGGTACGGCCCGTAGCGGCCGTTCTGCGCGGTGATCTCCGCGCCGTCGGCCGGGTCGACGCCCACCACCCGGGGCAGCGACAGCAGCCGC
>JBOGDY010000383.1:0-2764 GCA_050742955.1 Actinomycetes bacterium
TCCGATGACGGCAGCGGGGGCTCGAAGGCGATGTCGGCGGCGGACCGGGTCGGCGGGGGCGACGGGGCCCTGGAGGCCGCGCCGAACGAGCGCGCCTACGAATCGGACGGCAAGGACGGCAAGGACGGCAAGGGCGGCACGGCCACCAGCGCACGGGTTCTCCCCGCCGACCGGACCGTCGTCTACCGCGCGGAGATCTCGGTGCGGGTCAAGGACGTGGAGGCGGCGGCCCTGCGCGCCGAGGGCCGGGTCTCGGCCGCCGGTGGGCTGGTCTCCTCAGAGCAGACCTCGGCCGACGAGGCGTCCGGGCAGACGACGTCCGCGAGCATGACCCTGCGGGTTCCGCCCGCGGACTTCCGCGACGTGCTCGACGACCTCGGCAAGCTCGGCACGGCGCTGTCCCGGACACAGACCGCCGAGGACGTCACCGGCCAGCTGGTCGACGTCCAGAGCCGGGTCGAGACCCAGAAGCGCAGCGTGGCGCGGGTGCGGGCGTTGCTCGACGAGGCCGCCACCGTGGGTGAGGTCGTGCAGATCGAGTCCGAGCTGGCCCGGCGGGAGGCCGACCTCGAGTCCATGCAGGCGCAGCTCGCCAAGCTCGAGGACGTCACCGACCTGGCCACGATCGAGCTGTCGCTGGTCGCGCCGGACACGCCCGACCCCGGGGCGGAGGGGGACGAGGACCTCGGTTTCCTGGCCGGTCTGAAGGGCGGCTGGGACGCGTTCGTCGCGATCGTCCTCGTCGGCCTGACCGTGCTGGGCGCGCTGGTGCCGTTCCTCGTGACGGCGGTGCTGGTCGGCGTACCCGGTCTGCTCGTGTGGCGCTCCCGCCGCCGCCCCGCCGCACCACCCGCGGCTTAGCGGGCCGACTCCTCGTGCACGAGGTCGACCACACGGGCCAGCACGTCGGGGTCGGTCTCCGGGAGGACGCCGTGCCCCAGGTTGAAGACGTGCCCCTCGGCGGCCCGGCCGGCCCGGAGCACGTCGCGGGTCCGTGCCGCCACCGCGTCCCAGCCGGCGAACAGCACCGCGGGGTCGAGGTTGCCCTGCAGGGCCCGGCCAGGCCCGACCCGGCGGACGGCCTCGTCCAGCGGCAGCCGGAAGTCGACACCCACGACCTCGGCACCGGCGTCCCCCATCATGCCCAGCAGCTCACCGGTGACGACACCGAAGTGGATGCGCGGCACCCCGAGGTCACCGACGTCGTCGAGGACCCGGGCCGAGTGGGGGGCGACGAAGCGGGCGTAGTCGGCCGCGGGCAGCGCACCGACCCACGAGTCGAACAGCTGGACGGCGGAGGCGCCCGCCTGCACCTGCACCCGCAGGAAGGCGGCCGTGACGGCGGCCAGCCGCTCCATCAGCAGCCCCCACAGCGCCGGCTCGCCGTACATCATCGCCTTGGTGTGCTCGTGGTGACGTGACGGTCCGCCCTCGACGAGGTAGGAGGCGAGGGTGAACGGCGCCCCGGCGAAACCGATCAGCGGCGTGGGGCCCAGCTCGGCGACCAGCGCCCGCACCGCCTCGGCGACGTAGGAGACGTCGTCGGGCTCGAGGTCGCGCAGCCGGGCGAGGTCGCGCTCGGACCGGATCGGCTGGGCGATCACCGGACCGACGCCGGCTTTGATGTCGAGGTCGACGCCGATCGCCTTGAGCGGCACCACGATGTCGCTGAAGAGGATCGCCGCGTCGACGCCGTAGCGCCGCACCGGCTGCAGGGTGATCTCGGTGACCAGGTCCGGCGTCCGGCACGCCTCGAGCATCGGCACCCCGTCACGCACCCGGCGGTACTCCGGCAGCGACCGCCCCGCCTGGCGCATGAACCACACGGGCGTGTGCGGCACCGGCTCGCGGCGACAGGCGCGCAGGAACGGCGAGTCGTGCACCGGGGATGGGGCCGTGGTCACGGACCCGATGGTTTCACGCCGTGGCCGGCCCTCAGCCGGCGGCGATCATCGCGACACCCCCGAGTGCACCCGCGACACCTACCACCTGCACCGGCGCGAGCCGCTCGCCGTGCAGGACGAGGGCGAGCAGCACCGTCACCACCGGGTACAGCGACCCGAGCACCGCCACGACGCTGACCAGGCCACGGGTGCTGGCCAGGCCGAAGGTGAGGTTGGCGGCAACGTCCGCGAGACCGACGAGCACGAGCACCGGCACCAGCCGGGCGGGAACCCCGACGGCCGTACGACGGGCCAGCACCGCCAGCGCGACGGCCAGCACGGTGACCGACGTGGCCCGCATGGTCACCAGCGTCATCACGGTGCTGGTGCGGCTGCCCTCGGCGATGAACAGCAGGGCCAACCCGAAGCCGACGGCGGCCACGGCGGCCAGCACCAGCGGCCGTGCACCGGCGCGTCCGCGCAGCTCCGGCCCGCTCGCCAGGACCACGCCCGCCACCGCGACCAGGATGCCCACCAGCTGCAGGACCGCCGGCCGCTCGCCGCGGGCGAGGCCGACCACGACAGGGACCACGACGCCGAGCGCCGCGATCGGCGAGACGACGCCCATGGTCCCGGCGGCCAGCGCGGCGTAGAAGGTGGTGAGCCCGACCAGGCCGGCCAGCCCCGCCGCGACCGCCCACGGGACGTAGTCGGTCGGCTCGTCCAGCTCGCCGAGGCCGACCGCGGTCGCCCAGATCGCCACCAGCCCGGCCAGCTGGGACGCCGCCACCACCACGGGAGCCGGCAGCCGGCGGGACGCCGTGCCGCCGAGGAAGTCGGCGCCGCCCCACAGCACGCTGGAGACCAGGGCGAGCAGGGCG
>JBOGDY010000384.1:0-2758 GCA_050742955.1 Actinomycetes bacterium
GAGTCGCCGCCGCCGACCACCGTCAGGCCGTCGACGCGGGTGAGGGCGTCGGCAACGGCCCGGGTGCCGCCGGCGAACGGCGCGATCTCGAACACGCCCATGGGCCCGTTCCAGAACACGGTGCGGGCGTCGGCGATGTTCTGCGCGAACAGCTCGCCGCTGCGTGGGCCGATGTCGACACCGATCCGGTCGGCGGGGATCGCCTCGGCGTCGACCACGTCATGGTCGGCGTCCTCGGTGAGCCCGGTCGCGGCGACCACGTCGACCGGCAGCACGATCTCGACGCCCTTGGCCTCCGCCTCGTCGAGGTAGCCGCGCACGCTGTCGACCTGGTCGTCCTCGAGCAGGCTCCTCCCGACCTCGTGGCCCTGGGCCTTGAGGAACGTGAAGACCATGCCGCCGCCCACGAGCAGGCGGTCGACCTTGCCGAGCAGGTTGTCGATGACGCCCAGCTTGTCCGACACCTTGGAGCCGCCCAGCACCACGACGTAGGGCCGCTCAGGCTCACCGGTCAGCCGGCGCAGGACGTCGACCTCGGCCAGCACCAGGCCGCCGGCCGCGTGTGGCAGCCGCCGCGCCACGTCGTACACGCTCGCGTGCCTGCGGTGCACGGCGCCGAAGCCGTCGCTCACGTACACGTCGGCCAGGGCGGCGAGCCGGTCGGCGAACGCGCCGCGCTCGCCGTCGTCCTTGCTGGTCTCCCCCTTGTTGAACCGCAGGTTCTCCAGCAGCGCGACATCGCCGTCGCCGAGCTCGCCCACCGCGGCCCGGGCGCTGTCTCCGACGGTGTCGGTGGCGAACTCCACCGGCCGGTCGAGCACCGCGGCGAGGCGTTCGGCGACCGGCGCGAGGCTGTACGCCGGGTCGGGCTCGCCCTTGGGGCGGCCCAGGTGGGCGCAGACGACGACGCGCGCTCCCCGCTCGGCCAGGTCGAGGATGGTCGGCGCGCTGGCGCGGACCCGCCCGTCGTCGGTGATCCGGTGGTCGTCGAGCGGCACGTTGAGGTCGGACCGGACGAGCACCCGCCGGCCGCGCAGGTCACCGAGATCGTCGACGGACCTCATCCGCTCACCGCGCGCTCATACCCGGAGTTGACCATGCGCAAGTGGTCGACCACTTGCGCATGATCAACGCGGGGACGGTGGGTGCGGGTCAGAGCGACGCGCCGACGAGCGTGACGAGGTCGACGAGGCGGTTGGAGTAGCCCCACTCGTTGTCGTACCAGCCGACGATCTTCACCTGGTTGCCGATGACCTTCGTCAGCTTGGAGTCGAACACGCACGACGACGGGTCGGTGACGATGTCGGTCGAGACGATCTCGTCCTCGGTGTAGGTCAGGTAGCCCTTCAGCGGCCCGTCGGCGGCCGCACGGAACGCCGCGTTCACCTCGTCGACGCTGGTGTCGCGGGAGACGGTCACGGTGAGGTCGGTGGCCGAGCCGGTCGGCACCGGGATGCGGAGCGCGTAGCCGTCGAGCTTGCCCTGCAGCTCGGGGAGGACCAGGCCGATGGCCTTGGCGGCGCCGGTGCTGGTGGGCACCACGTTGAGCGCGGCCGCGCGGGCCCGGCGCAGGTCGCTGTGCGGCCCGTCCTGCAGGTTCTGGTCCTGCGTGTACGCGTGGATCGTCGTCATCAGGCCACGCTCGATGGTGAACGTGTCGTGCAGGACCTTGGCCATCGGCGCGAGGCAGTTCGTGGTGCACGACGCGTTCGAGATGATCTGGTGCCTGGCCGGGTCGTACTTGTCGTCGTTGGCCCCGAGGACGACGGTGAAGTCCTCGTTCTTGGCGGGTGCGGAGATGATGACCTTCTGCGCGCCGCCGGCGATGTGCGCGCGCGCCTTGTCGGCGTCGGTGAACAGCCCGGTCGACTCGATGACGATGTCTGCGCCGAGCTCCTTCCACGGCAGGTTCGCCGGGTCGCGCTCCTCGAGCGCCCGGATCTTCCTGCCGCCGACGATGATGTTCTCGTCGTCGTAGGTCACGTCCTCCGCGAGACGGCCCAGGATGCTGTCGTACTTCAGCAGGTGGGCCAGCGTCTTGTTGTCGGTCAGGTCGTTGGCGCCCACGACCTCGATGTCGGCGCCTTGTGCGAGCGCGGCGCGGAAGAAGTTGCGGCCGATGCGGCCGAACCCGTTGATGCCAACCCGAACCGTCACAGCACTCTCCTCGCCGTAGGCCGCCCGCCCGTCCGCGACCGGCACCGCTGCCGTCCGACCTTACCCAACGCCGGTGGCCGGCCTCGCCTCGCGGTCTCGGCAGGCGCCCGACCGCGGAGACATGTCCCCGACCGTGCCTAACTGGCCTCGGTCAGGGTCTGTTGATCACGGGAGCGTGATCATTTGCCGGGCCCGGGCCGGGTCAGCTATCGAGCAGGTCGGGCGCGAGGGTGGCCTCGGTGTCGGGGATGCCGTGGTCGCTGGCCCGCTTGTCGGCCATCGCGAGCAGCCGGCGGATGCGGCCGGCGACGGCATCCTTGGTCATCGCCGGGTCGGCCAGCGCTCCCAGCTCCTCGAGGCTGGCCTGCTTGTGGGCCAGCCGGAGCTCGCCGGCCACCCGCAGGTGGTCGGGCACGTCGTCGCCGAGGATCTCCAGCGCCCGCGCCACCCGCGCCCCGGCGGCGACCGCGGCCCGGGCGGACCGACGCATGTTGGCGTCGTCGAAGTTGGCCAGCCGGTTGGCGGTGGCCCGGACCTCGCGGCGCATCCGCCGCTCCTCCCAGGCGAGCAGGCTGTCGTGCGCACCCAGGCGGGTCAGGAG
>JBOGDY010000385.1:0-2741 GCA_050742955.1 Actinomycetes bacterium
GCACCTCCACCGTGGTCGTCTTGCCGGCGCCGTTGGGGCCGAGAAGGGCGAGGACCTCACCACGTCGTACGTCGAGGTCGACCCCGTCCACGGCCACCTTCTCGGCGTACCGCTTGGTCAGGCCCCGCACCCGCACGGCCACGTCGTCGCGAACAGGAGTCATCGTCATGCACTCACCCTGGGCCGGGCACGGTCCCTCGCGGCACCACCGGCGGATGGAACGGTCGTCCACCGACCGGTGGACCCCAGGTGTCTCTCAGCCAGTCACGGCCGCGACTCGGTCGCCGCCGACAGTCGCGCCGCTATCGAGTCGACGTCATCGAGCTGGCCCCGGGCAACGTCCATCACCAGGTCGTAGGCCTCGTCGTTCGTGAGTGTCAGCCGCCGTCCGTTCAAGCCGTAGAACGCGATGATGGCGGCCAGGGCAAGTCGCTTGTTACCGTCGACGAGAGCGTGGTTGCGTGCGATGGAGTGCAGTAGCGCGCCAGCCTTGTGGTCGAGGTCGACGTAGGCGTCAGCGCCGAAGGCACTGGCGCGCGGTCTGGCGAGAGCCGACTCCAGCAGCCCGGCGTCGCGCACGGCGAACCCGGGCCCGAGCACCCGCTCAGCGACATGCAGGAGGTCGTCGAGCTCGAGGTAGATCAATGTCCCAGACGTTCCAGCGCCTCGGCGTATCGCGGCAGCTGCTCGTCGAGCACCTCGTCGAGCAGCTCCCGTGTGCTGGTCGTCTCGATGTAGTCCCGGACCGCCTGGCGAACCACCTCTTGCATGGAACGCTGCTCCCGCTCAGCCCGCCGCCGCAGTGCCTCGGTTTCCTCATCGGTGAGTCGCAAGGTCATCGCCACAGCTGAACGGTATCAGACATGATACCGTCCGTCTTGGGCTAGGTGGGCCAGACGTCGGCCAGCACGTCACGGGTCTCGGCGAGCAGCTGCGGGATCACCTTGGTGTCGCCGATGACCGTGATGAAGTTGGCGTCCCCGCCCCAGCGCGGGACGACGTGCTGGTGCAGGTGGTCAGCCAGCGACCCGCCCGCGACACCGCCGAGGTTGAGCCCCACGTTGAAGCCGTGCGGCGACGAGGCCTTCTTGACCGCCACGACCGCCTGCCGGGTCAGCTCGGCCAGACCACGGGTCTCCTCATCCGTGAGGTCCTCGAGCTCCGGGACGTGACGGTAGGGCACGATCATCAGGTGACCCGGGTTGTAGGGGTGCTTGTTGAGGACCGCGTAGACCTCCTCGCGCCGCGCGACGACGAGGCCTTCGCGGTCGTCGAGGGTCGGGATCCAGCAGAAGGGGCAGCTCTCGGCCTCCGGTGCCGCTCCCTCCCCGGTGACGTAGGCCATCCGGTGCGGCGCCCACAACCGCTCGAGCCGGTCCGTCATACCTGCGCCCGGTCGGCGATCGCCTGCACGATCTCGGCCACCGCGGCCTCCACCGGAACCCCGTTCTTCTGCTCACCGTTGCGGTACCGGAAGGACACCGCGTCCTTGGCGACGTCGTCGTCGCCGGCGAGCAGCATGTAGGGCACCTTCTGCTTCTGGGCGGTCCGGATCTTCTTCTGCATGCGGTCGTCGGAGGTGTCGACCTCGACCCGCACGCCCGCCGCCCGCAGCCGGGCCGCGACCTCCCGCAGGTAGGGCACGTGCTCGTCGGTGATCGGGATGCCGACCACCTGCACCGGCGCCAGCCATGGCGGGAACGCACCGGCGTAGTGCTCGACGAGCACACCGAGGAACCGCTCGATCGAGCCGAACTTCGCGGAGTGGATCATCACGGGCTGCCGCCGCGACCCGTCGGCAGCCTGGTACTCCAAGCCGAAGCGCTCGGGCATGTTGAAGTCGTACTGGATGGTCGACATCTGCCAGGTGCGGCCGATCGCGTCGCGCGCCTGCACGGAGATCTTCGGGCCGTAGTAGGCGGCGCCGCCGGGGTCGGCCACCAGGTCCAGCCCGGTCTCGGTGGCGGCGTCGCCCAGGACGTTGGTCGCGACCTCCCACTGCTCGTCGGTGCCGATGAACTTGTCCGACGCCGCGTCGCGGGTCGACAGCTCGAGGTAGAAGTCGTCCAGCCCGAAGTCCTTGAGCAGGCCCAGCAGGAAGCCCAGCAGGTGCTTGATCTCGTCCGCCGCCTGCTCCGGGGCGACGTAGGAGTGCGAGTCGTCCATGGTCAGGCCGCGCACCCGGGTCAGGCCGTGCACGACGCCCGACTTCTCGAAGCGGTAGACCGCCCCCAGCTCGAAGAGCCGCAGCGGCAGCTCGCGGTACGACCGCCCGCGCGACCGGAAGATCAGGTTGTGCATCGGGCAGTTCATGGCCTTGAGGTAGTAGTCCGCGCCCTCCATGTGCATCGGCGGGAACATGGTGTCGGCGTAGTACGGCAGATGACCGGAGGTCTCGAACAGCGCCTGCTTGGTGATGTGCGGCGTTGCGACGAACTCGAAGCCCTCCTCCTCGTGCCTCCTGCGGACGTAGTCCTCCATGACGCGCCTGATGATGCCGCCCTTGGGGTGGAACACCGCCAGGCCGGAGCCCAGCTCCTCGGGGAACGAGTAGAGGTCCAGCTCGGCGCCCAGCCTGCGGTGGTCGCGCTTCTCGGCCTCCTCGAGCCGGCGCAGGTGCTCCTTGAGGGCGTCGCGTGACTCCCACGCGGTGCCGTAGATGCGCTGCAGCTGCGGGTTCTTCTCGCTCCCCCGCCAGTAGGCGGCGGCGACCCGCGTCAGCTTGAAGGCCGGGATGTGCC
>JBOGDY010000386.1:0-2735 GCA_050742955.1 Actinomycetes bacterium
CCCATGACCGCGCCGGACAGGAACAGCACGAGGTCCTGGTAGAGCGTCGCGTTGACGCCGACGGCTCCGGCCGCCTCGACGTCCTCCTTGATGGCGAGCAGCCCGAGGCCGACCCGCGACTTGCGCAGCCAGTAGGAGACTGCGACGACGGCGGCGAGGATGTAGAGCCCGTACCAGTAGAGCTGGAACTTGGTCGGTCCGTCCCCGATCGGCAGCGACAGGCCGGAGGACCCGCCGGTGAAGTCCGACCAGTAGGTCGCGACGAGTCGGGTCGCCTCGCCGACGCCGATGGTCGCGATCGAGAAGTAGGGCCCGCGCAGCCGGAGCGTCGGGTGCCCCCAGATCAGGGCGTAGCAGCCCGCGGCGAGCCCACCCACCAGCCATCCGGCCCAGAACGGCAACCCGAAGGTCAGCGCCAGCCGCGCCGCGACGAACCCACCGACGCCGAACATCGCCGCGTGCCCGAAACTGACCTGCCCGACGTAGCCGCCGAGCCAGTTCCACGCCATCGCCGCGGACATGAACATGAAGGTCAGGCCGATGACGCTGTGCGTGTAGTCGCCCACCGGCGCGACCAGCGGAAAGGCGTAGAGCGCCACGATCCCGACGACGAACGTCACCAGGGCCTTCGTCGACAGCCACGCAGGCAGCCGGGCCGCCAGCCCGGTCGGGTCGCTCATCTCAGGACCCGCTGACCGAACAGGCCGCCGGGGCGGACCACCAGCACGACGACGAGCAGGACGAATCCGACCGCCGAGGTCAGGTAGGACGGCACGGCGTAGATCGAGAACACTTCCGCGAAGGCCAGCACGAGAGCACCGAGCGCGATCCCCACGACGCTGCCGAGGCCGCCGAGAACGATGATGACGAAGCTCTTGAGCAGCTCGCCCGACCCGAAGGACGGGTTGAACGCGAACAGGGTCGACGCCAGCAGGCCGGCGAGCCCGGCCAGGGCGGTGCCGAGGCCGAACGTCAGGGCGTAGATCCGCTCGACGTCGACACCGACCACCGTGCAGCTCTCCGGGTTCTGTGCGACCGCACGGATCGCTTTGCCGACATAGGTCCTCGTCAGGAGAAGGTGCAACCCGAACAACGCCAGCAGGGACAGGCCGAACACGACGACCCGGTTCACCGCGAACGAGCTGCCGAGGATCGGCACTGACGACGTCGAGTACGACGTCCGCACCGCCTGGTCGTCACCGGAGAACAGCAGGTACGCGACGTTGCGCAGCACCAGCCAGACACCGAACAGCAGCAGCAGCGACTGGACACCGCCCGCCGCCCCGCGCGGCAGGAAGCGCACCAGCCCCTTGTACATCGCGACGCCCGCCGCGAAGAACACCACGAGCACGATGGGAATCGCGAGGTACGGGTCGAGGTGCAAGCGGGTGAACAGGTACCACGTCGTGTACGCCGACATCATGATCATGCCGCCGTGGGCGAGGTTGACCACCCGCAGCACGCCGTAGATCAGGCCCAGGCCGTACGCCATGGCGGAGTAGAACCCGGCAAGCAGCACCGCCGAGATGGTGAGGGCCAGGGCCTGATCCACGGGGGATCAGCCCTTGCAGTTCGGGTTGGGGGCCACGCCTTCGTCGGTCTTGATCTCATCCGGGTAGATGATCGGGGACTCCCCGCCCGGGAGGTTCTGCTGGACGACGAACGGGTACGACGCCTGGCCGCCCTGGCTCGCGGGGAAGCTCAGCTTGCCGCCGGGCAGGATGGAGTCCATCTCGAGCGTGGACAGCGAGTCGCGGACCTTCTCCTTGTCGACCGAGCCCGCCTCGGAGATCCCCTCGAACAGCGCCCGCGCTGCCTCGTAGGACACCGCCTGGTACCACTCCGGAGCCTCGCCCTTCTTCGCCGTGTACGCGTCGATGAACTGCTTGTTCAGCCCCTCGTCACTGAGCTGCTCGTTCCACCACACGGCCGAGAGGATGTAGTCCACGGCCTTGTCGCCGAGCGCCTCCCGCGCGTCGGTCTCGGAGCCGCGGGCCCCGTAGGTGATGATCTCGTTGCACATGCCCGAGCTGATGTACTGCCGGTGCATGGTGAGGAAGTCGGGCAGGTGCGCGTCGACCATGAGGAGGTCGACGTCGGCGGCCTTCACCTTGTTGAGCACCGCGGAGAAGTCCTTGCCGTCGAGCGGGAACGACTCATCGACGACGATCTCGTAGGCTCCCGGGGTCTTGTCGGCGGTGTCCTGGATGCCCTTGCGGAAGTCCTCACCGTGCGAGGTGTTCTCCCACACGACCGCGATCTTGGCCGGCTTCGGCAGCTTGCCGGCCTCCTGCTGCGTCGTGATCCACTCCATCTCGGTGATCGCGAGGTTCTCGACCGGGGCGAGGGTGCTGAAGATCCACTTGAAGCCCTTGGAGTAGATCGAGGTCGCCGCACCGCCACCGTTGACGTAGGGGATCTTGTTCTGCTCGGCGACCGTGCTCTGTGCCTCGACGAGAGACGTGGTGTAGGTCCCGAGGAAGAAGTCGACCTGGTCCTGGGTGATGAGGCGCTGGGCGAGGTTGACCGCCTTGGCCTGGTCGCTGGTGTCGTCGAGCAGCTTGAGCTTGACCTTCACCTTCTTCCCGTCGACGTCGATCCCGCCCTTGGCGTTGATCTGGTCGACGGCGAACTCGTAGCCCTCCTTGTAGCGGCCACCGGTCTTGGACTCGACGCCGGTGAGGGGCAGCGTCGAGCCGATCGTGATCGTGTCGGGCACCTCGCCCGAGTCACCC
>JBOGDY010000387.1:0-2729 GCA_050742955.1 Actinomycetes bacterium
TGGCGAAGATGCGCAACGGCGGTGAGGCCTGCACTGCTGCGAACCGGTTCTACGTGGAGGCACCGGTCGCCGAGGAGTTCGCCCGCCGGCTGACAGAGCGCATGGGTGCGCTCACCGTCGGGCCGGGCGTCGACCCCAGCACCCACGTCGGCCCGCTGGTCAACCAGGCAGCTGTCGAGAAGGTGGACGAGCTGGTGCGCGGGGCGCTCCGCGAGGGGGCCCGGGCGCTGATCGGCGGCTCCAGGCCGGACCGGACCGGCTGCTACTACGAGCCGACGGTCCTCGTCGACGTACCCGCCGACGCCGCCATCCTCGGCGAGGAGATCTTCGGTCCGGTGGCTCCTGTCGTGTCGTTCACCGACGAGGCGGACGCGGTCCGGTGGGCCAACGACACGGTGTACGGCCTGGTGGCCTACGTCTACACCGGCGACCTGGCCCGGGGGCTGCGGGTCAGCGAGGCTCTGGAGTCCGGGATGGTCGGCCTCAACCGCGGCCTCGTCAGTGACCCGGCGGCGCCGTTCGGTGGCGTGAAGCAGAGCGGCATCGGCCGCGAGGGTGGGCACGAGGGGATGCTCGACTTCATGGAGAGCAAGTACATCGCGACGACCTGGTAGCTCCGCCGCCTGACGAAGGACTCCCGGCCGACCGGTTCAGGCCTCCAGCGCTGCGATCACCCGCTCCGGCGTGACCGGCAGGTCCCGGACGCGCACGCCCAGCGCGTCGGCGACCGCGTTACCGATCGCCGCGGCCGTCGGGCCCTGGGCCGCCTCACCCGCGCCGACGGACGGCAGCCCGGGTCGGTCGACCAGCACGACCTCGACCGGCGGAACCTCGGAGAAGCGCAGGATCGGGTAGCTCTCCCAGTCGATGCTGGTGATCCGGCAGCGGTCGAAGCGGACCCGCTCCTTGAGCGTCCAGCTGGCCGCCTGCACCACACCGCCCTCGAGCTGGTTGCGCACCCCGTCGGGGTTCACGACGCGGCCGACGTCCACCGCGACGGTGAGCCGGCGCAGCCGGATCTCGTGCACCGCCTCGACCTCGGCGACGACCGCGCAGTAGGCCCCCTTCCCCTTGTACCGGGCGTAGGCGATCCCGTGACCGACCTCCTCGCCACCGGCGCGACGGGCCCACCCGGCCCGGTCCGCGACGGCCTCCAGGACGGCTCCGGCCCGCTCGTCGGTCAGGTGCGCGAGGCGGTAGTCCAGTGGGTCCGCGCCAGTGGCCAGTGCGAGCTCGTCGAGGAACGACTCGATCGCGAAGACGTTCGCGAACGCGCCGAGGGATCGTAACGACGAGGATCTCAACGCCACCTGCTCGAGCCGGTGGCCGCGGATCCGCCGTACCGGGAAGTCGTATCCCGGCACCGCGTTGCGCGTGCTCCCGGCACCGCGCTGCGCCGGCGGGTCCACCGGCGCGGGCAACGGGTGGGGGCGCTCCAGGTGCGCCGCGGCCAGCAGGCCGGGCCGGCCGGCGTACCCGGGCCGCGCCACGTGCCCCTGGCTGAAGATGTCGCACTCCCAGGTCACGACATGGCCCGCCGCGTCGATACCGGCGGCGACGTCCACGGTCATCGCCGACCCGAACGGCGCCCAGCTCAGCTCGTCCTGCCGGCTCCACCGCGTGTGCACCGCCCGGCCGGCGACGGCACGTGCCAGCAGCACCGCGTCGAACGCCGCGTCGTCGGCGCCGTTGTGGCCGTAGGCCCCGGCGCCCTCCACGTGCTCGACGCTGACCTGCCCCTCGGCGTGGCCCAGCGCCGCCGCGATCGCCGAACGCAGCGCGAAGATGTTCTGGCTGTGGCTCCACACGTGCACGGCCTCGCCGTCCCAGCGGGCCGCGCCGCAGCTCGGCGCCATGGAGGCGTGCGCGAGGAAGGGCCGGCTGTAGGTCGCGGTGAACCGGCGTACGACCTCGGGTGCGTCGGTCACGTCCCCGACGTCGTCCACCACGAAGGTGGTGGCCGGGCCGTCGCGCAGATACGTCGACAGGTCGTCCTCGTCGGGCAGTGACTGCTCCTCGCGCCACGTCGAGGCCCGGCTCAGCGCGACGGCCGCCCGATCCGCGGCGAGCTCGTCGTCGGCGACCACGCCGAGGAAGGAGCCGTCCCGGACGACGGCCACGACGCCGGGCAGCTCCCGCGCGGCGGCCGGGTCGACGTCCAGCAGGACCGCGGCCGGCGACGGTGGCCGCACCACCCGGCCCCAGAGCTGGCCGGGCAGCACGAGGTCGGTGATGAAGCGGGGCCGGCCCGTCACCTTGTCCGGGAGGTCCAGCCGCGGCAGGTCGGTGCCGACCAGCCGCAGCGCGTCCGGGGACTTCGTCTTGACCGTGGGGTCCGCGTCGCGGTCCAGGTCGATGCCGGAGGACATCTCCCCGTACGACGTGTGGCGCCCGGCCGGGTCGGAGACCACGCCGTCCCGCACGGTGAGCGTGTCTGCCGCCGTTCCCAGCCGAGCCGCAGCCTCCTGCAGGAGGAGCGCCCGGACCTGTGCGCAGATGTGCCGGACGGCCGCACCGGAGTCGGCCACCGACATGCTTCCCGCGGTGGGTCCCTCGTCCGGACCGTCGGCCGTGTTCGCGGCCAGCATGCGGACCTGGGCAGGGGCGACGTCCAGCTCGTCCGCGGCGGTCTGCGCCAGCGCTGTGAGGATGCCCTGACCGAGCTCCACCTTGCCTACCCGCAGTTCCACGGTGCCGTCGGCCCCGAGGCTCACCCAGGTCGACAACCG
>JBOGDY010000388.1:0-2687 GCA_050742955.1 Actinomycetes bacterium
ATCGACCGAGGGCGAGCAGCGTCCCGGCGCCGACCTGGACCGCACCGTTGATCTTGACCAGGGACTCGGGGTCCTCGGGCAGGTAGGGCAGCTTCGCCGCGATGGGCGGGGCCACGTCCTGCGCCGCGGGCACCTTCGGCTCGGGGTTGCGCAGGGCCTCCAGGCCACCGCTGATGAAGACGGAGGCGAGCATCGGACGGGCCAGACGGCGTACGACGGTCATGGCGCTGCCCTTGCCCGCACCACGCGCGGCCGAACCACCCGCCCCCGATCCGGCGGCCGACCGCTGCCGGACCTGTCTGGCAGGCTGGTCGGCATGTGCGGACGCTATGCGGCGAGCCGGCGGCCCGAGGACATGGTCGAGGAGTTCGAGCTGGCCGCGACCCCCGAGGACGCGCTGCCGGCGCGCTACAACGTCGCGCCAACCGACCCCGTCTACGCCGTGGTCGAGAGGGCCCCGCACGGTGAGCCGGACGCCGACCCGGTCCGGTCGCTGCGCACCGTGCGGTGGGGCCTGGTCCCGTCGTGGGCCAAGGACCCGTCGATCGGGAGCCGCCTGATCAACGCGCGCATGGAGACGGTCGCGGACAAGCCGGCGTTCAAGAAGGCGTTCGCCAAGCGGCGGTGCCTGCTCCCGGCCGACGGCTACTACGAGTGGTACGCGCGGGATGGTGCGCCCAAGGGTACGAGGAAGCAGCCCTTCTTCATCCGCCCCCGCGACGGCGGGGTGCTGGCCATGGCCGGCCTCTACGAGCTGTGGCGCGACGAGTCCAAGGCCGACGACGACCCCGACCGGTGGTTGTGGACCGCCACCGTGCTGACGACCTCGGCGCCCGACGAGCTCGGTCGCATCCACGACCGGATGCCGCTGCTGGTCGAGCGCGAGAGCTACGGCGCATGGCTCGACCCGGCCCGCGACGACGCCGACGACCCGCGGGACCTGCTCGTGCCGGCGGCGCCCGGGCTGCTGACCGCGTTCCCCGTGTCGAGCGACGTGGGCAACGTGCGCAACGACGGGCCGCACCTGGTGGAGCCGCTGCTGCTGGAGGACGAGGAGACGCGGGACACCGAGACGGGCTCTGGCGTCGTCGACCAACCGGGGCTGTTCTGACCACCCGGACGGTCCCGACCCCGCTCGGCGACGCGCGGGTGACGGTCACCAGCGGCCGCAAGTCGCTGGCCACGCTGGTGCTGGGCCACGGGGCCGGCGGCGGCATCGAGGCGACCGACCTTGTGGCGCTGACGCGGGCGCTGCCGGGCCGGGGCGTCACCGTCGTACGGGTGGAGCAGCCGTGGCGCGTCGCCGGCCGCAAGGCGGCCACCCCTCCCGACTCGCTCGACGTCGCGTGGGTCGCGGTGCTCGAGCAGCTCACCGCAGAGGGGCCGCTGGTCGTGGGCGGTCGCTCCGCGGGTGCCAGGGTGGCCTGCCGTACGGCGAGCCGGCTCGGTGCCGTCGGGTGCCTCGCGTTGTCGTTCCCGCTGCACCCGCCGGGCCGGCCGGAGCGGTCGCGGGTCGGCGAGCTGACCGGCGCGGGGGTGCCGACGCTGGTGGTACAGGGGGAGCGGGACCCGTTCGGCGGGCCGGCCGAGTTCCCTCCCGGTACGGACCTGCGGGCCGTGCCGTTCGCGGACCACTCGTTCAGGGTGCCGAAGGCCGCGCCGCTGACCCAGGCCGAGGCGCTCGGCATCGTCGTCTCCTCGGTCGACCGATGGCTGGCCGCGCTCCTGCCTTCTCGTCGTCGCTGACCTAGGGTCCGCCCGGCTCCACGACCTTCTGGCTGCCGGAGTCGAGCACCTCGCCGCTCACGCCGATGAACTCCCAGGCGTAGGCGTCGGCGGTCAGCGTCAGCTTCAGCACTCCTTCCGTCTGGTCGGTCTGGTTCTCCCGGTTGGCGCACGGGGACGACAGCGGATAGAGGGTGGCGCCGCCGGTGCCCACGACGAACTGGCGAAGACCGTCGGCGCTGGCCTGTGCGGTCGCGTCCTGCGGGGCGAATCGTTCGTAGGCATGGTTGTTGCCCGACAGCACGAGTTGACCGCCAGCCTGATCGAGGGCGCCCCAGATGTCGTCCAGGCGCCGTAGTGGTGGGTGCCGGGTGGAGCAGGTGTAGAGCGGCTCGTGCACGTAGGCGAGCGCCGGTCTGTCGGCGTGCTCGGCGAGATCCTCGATGAGCCACTGCACCTGTGCCGAGCCCCGCCCGCAGTCGATGTCGCAGTTGAGGGCGTACATCCGCCACAGGCCGGCGTCCCAGGCGTAGTAGGGCTTGTCGTGGATCTGTCGGCGGAAGTACTGGAAGTAGCCCGACGCGCCTGGCGTCTTGTACTCGTGGTTGCCCGGGACGGGCCGGGTGATCGCCCTGAACGCTCCCCACGTCGGGTCGTAGTTCTCCTTGAACTCCGTCGGGCTGCCTCTGTCGTACGCGAGGTCACCCAGAGCGATCACCGCGTCCGGGTTCGCGTCCTCGATGAGCGCCGCAGTGCCGTCGCCGTCGTCGGGCCGCCTGGCGATGTCGCCGGCGGCCATGACCGTCACGGTGTCCTGGCCGACCGCGAGTCCGGCGACGGCACGGGGACCCGGCGTGGATGTGGTGGTGTTCGGCGGTTCCGCGGCGGACCCGTTGCATGCCGTCGCGAGCACGAGGAGCGGCACCGCCAGGGCTAGCGGGCGCCGTCGACCGCGCGACTGG
>JBOGDY010000389.1:0-2681 GCA_050742955.1 Actinomycetes bacterium
CGCCCGCGCCACCCGCGCCCCGGCGGCGACCGCGGCCCGGGCGGACCGACGCATGTTGGCGTCGTCGAAGTTGGCCAGCCGGTTGGCGGTGGCCCGGACCTCGCGGCGCATCCGCCGCTCCTCCCATGCCAGCAGGCTGTCGTGCGCACCCAGGCGGGTCAGGAGCGCGCCGATCGCGTCGCCGTCACGGATCACGACCCGGTCGACGCCGCGCACCTCGCGCGCCTTGGCGCCGATGCCGAGCCGCCGGGCCGCACCGACCAGCGCCAGCGCGGCCTCCGGGCCGGGACAGGTGACCTCCAGCGCCGAGGACCGGCCGGGCTCGGTGAGCGAGCCGTGCGCGAGGAAGGCGCCGCGCCAGGCGGACTCCGCGTCGCACGTCGCGCCGGACACCACCTGCGGCGGCAGGCCCCGGACCGGCCGGCCGCGACCGTCGAGCAGCCCGGTCTGCCGGGCCAGCGCCTCGCCGTCCCTGACCACCCGCACGAGATAGTGGCTGCCCTTGCGCAGACCCCCGGGCGCGACGACCGCGACGTCGGAGCCGTGACCGTAGACCTCGGCGATGTCCTTGCGCAGCCGGCGGGCGGTCGCACCGGCGTCGATCTCGGCTTCGACCACGATGCGACCGCTGACGATGTGCAGCCCGCCGGCGAAGCGGAGCATCGAGCTCACCTCGGCCTTGCGGCAGCACGGCTTCGTCACCGAGAGGTGCGCGAGCTCGTCCTTCACGGAGGCGGTCATGGCCATGGGGTCAGATCCTGTCACGAGGGCGGAGGTCTGGCGAGAAGACCTCTGCATAGGCAGAGGCCAGCAAACCTGGGTCGTGCTGCGGCGAGCCGTCGGACCGGGCCACCGGAGCAACGACGACCCGGGCCCCGAGACCGGCCGCGACCTGTTCGAGGGCGGGCAGGTCGGTGACCGTGGCCGGGTCGGCCAGCACCACGTCGAGCGTCAGACCCGGCGCGTGTGTTCCCAGGACCTCCAGGTGCGCCTCTGGGGAGAAGCCGCTGGTCTCCCCAGGCTGGGGTGCGAGGTTGAGCGCGACCAGCCGTCGGGCCGTGGTCTCCCGCAGCGCCGTGGCCAGCTCGGGCACGAGGACGTGCGGGATGACGCTGGTGAACCACGAGCCCGGGCCCAGCACCACCCAGTCGGCCTCACGGACCGCGGCGACCGCCTCGGGGCAGGCCGTCGGGGACCGCGGGACCAGTGAGACGTGCACGACGCGACCCGGGACGGTGGCCACGGCCACCTGGCCGCGGACGGTGCGCAGGCCGTCGGTCTCCCCGCCGGGCTCGGTGACGACCGCCTCGATGTCGAGCGGCACCACCGACATCGGCAGCACCCGGCCCTGCGCCCCCAGCAGCCGGGCCACCCAGTCGAGGCCGGACACCGAGTCGCCGAGCAGCTCCCACAGGGCGACGATCAACAGGTTGCCGACCGCGTGGTCGTGCAGCTCGCCCTCGCTGCGGAACCGGTGTTGCACGACCCGGCTCCACGTCTGCCCCCAGTCGTCGTCGCGGCACAGCGCCGCCAGCGCCATCCGCAGGTCGCCGGGAGGCAGGACGCCGAGCTCACGCCGCAGCCGCCCGCTGGACCCGCCGTCGTCGGCCACCGTGACCACGGCAGTGAGCCGGTCGGTGACGTGCCGCAGCGCCGACAGCGAGGCCGCCAGGCCGTGACCTCCCCCGAGCGCGACGACGCGCGGCCCCGGAACGCTCACTCGCGCCCCAGGTCGCGGTGCAGCACCGCGGCGTCGGCGCCGCCCAGCTCGAGCCGCCTGGCCAGCTCCTCGGCGATCGCGACCGACCGATGCTTGCCGCCGGTGCAGCCCACCGCGATGGTCGCGTAGCGCTTCCCCTCCCGGCGGTAGCCCTCGGCGACGACCCCGAGCACCGCCGCGTAGCCGTCGAGGAACTCCTGGGCCCGGGGCTGGCCGAGGACGTACTCGCGGACCTGGTCGTCCTGCCCCGTCAACGGGCGCAGCTCCGGCACCCAGTGCGGGTTGGGCAGGAACCGGCAGTCGACGACGAGGTCGGCGTCGACCGGCAGGCCGTACTTGTACCCGAACGAGATGAAGGTCGCCTGCAGCCGCTCGACGGAGCTGCCGCTCTGGAAGGCCTGGCGCAGCTTGGCGCTCAGCTCGTGCACGTTGAGGTTGCTGGTGTCGATGACGAGGTCGGCGTCGGCCCGCAGGTCGCGCAGCATGTCGCGCTCGCGGGCGATGCCGTCGACCACCCGGCCGTCGGCCTGGAGGGGGTGGGGGCGACGGTTGGCCTCGTAGCGGCGGACCAGGGTGTCGTCGCCGGCCTCGAGGTAGATGACTCGGGGCTGGGTGCCGCGGTCGGCGAGTGCGGCGATCGAGGCGGTGAGGTCGGTGAAGAACGAGCCACTGCGTACGTCGACGACCGCCGCGATGCGTGGCACGTTGCCCTGGGCCCGCCCCCCGAGGTCGGCCAGCGTCGGCAGCAGCCCGGGCGGCAGGTTGTCGACGACGTACCAGCCGAGGTCCTCGAGCGCGTTGGCGGCGGTGCTGCGACCGGCGCCCGACATGCCCGTGACGATCACGATCTCGGGCATCGGCGGGGCGGTGCGGCCCGTGGCCTCCGTCGTCAACGTTGTCCCTCCTCTGCCGGCTCGTCGTCGAGGATCTCACCAGTGGCGGTGTTCACGGCGGCGGCGCC